>CAYYFY010000273.1:0-3673 GCA_964471035.1 uncultured Eubacteriales bacterium | reverse complement strand
GGAACGCTCAGCGCGAATCTCATCAAAGCCGGAAGGATAACGAGCCGCGACAACAAGTCGTATTTCGACCTTGACACCGGCGAGCTGGTCGCCGAAAACGCCACGCTCCGCGGTAAATTCGTCGCGAAAAACGCAAAAACGCAAGCCACCGTGGAAGATTTCTATGAAATATATACCGGCTCGCCGCTGACAATCGAAATGTGGGGACAGGGACTGATATTCAGGGAGCTGAACGCGCAGGGTGTTCCCGTCGGGGAGATTTTAGACGAGGATAACCGACCGCTTGCTTCCCTTTTCACCGCGGTATTGAGGCTAACAGCCGATGGCGAATATTCGGAAGAGCCTTTAGAGGGGCTGAGCCTTTTCGGAGACCTCAACATAGACGGCAGCCTTTCAACCGACAACGGGGACATACGCGGCGAGTACGGCGTCCAGTGCGGGAGGGTGACGATAACGCCGTCCGCGGCGAATACCCCGACCTATGCGAGCGTGTCCTTTCATCCGGACTTCAAAGAAGCTCCGCTCGTGGTAGCAACGCCCCTTACAACGGCTCCGGGTACCGTTGTTACCGGCGTCAGCGTCGCCAGCGTAACCGAAGCCGGATGCCGCATTTATCTGACGCGCGCCAATACGACAGCCACAGGCGTTCACTGGATAGCCGTCGAACGCGGCTTTTTCTCAACAATCGACATGAACGGGGTGACCAATCAATGAGTGAGAATTTAACAGCCTCCGAAATACTCGCGGGTAGGATTACCGCGCTTGACGAGCAAATAACGCAGACAAAGGACGATGCCGTCCTCGCGTCGCGACTAATCGCGCAAATGCGGCTCACAGCGGACAAAAAGAAAGTGAAGGAGCTGACGGCGCTGAAAAACGCTCTCATGGAGCTTCAAAAAGAAGCGCTTAAGGAGGAAGCGGCAGAATGAGAAATATCCATATTGATTTTACCGGCGCGAATGCTCCGGTTGATTTTTTCGCGGGGTATACGGGAGAAGCCAACAATACCCGACTGACCATGCGTCTGCCGGAAAATTTGCTCTCCGAGGATATCGACTATTACCGTATCCATTTTAAGACCGGCGCGCAGGAGAATATCCGTTCCGAAAAGCTGTATGCCCAAGAAGGCGTCATCACGCTGACGTTGTGGTACGAGCTGCTGCGGAATCCCGGCACGCTGTTTATACAGGCGTCCGCTTACGATTTCGAGGACAACGAACTCGTCCGCCTCGGCAAGACGCCGATAGCCACACTCAAGATTCAGCCGTCGCTCGCGGCCGGTACGGAGGCGAATCGGGAGCTCTTCGGGCTGGAAGCCGAGCTTGAAGAACTGATGCGGCTTCACAACGAGAATGCTTACCTTTTAACGGTGAACACCGTCTCAGACCTACCCGCCGACGCGCAACAGGGAGCGCTCGCGCTGGTGCGTAATCCGCCGCCGCGGTTTGTCACTCAGAGCGCCGTGCCGATACTGCCGAACCGCAGTTATCCCCGTATGTATCTCAACCCGCACCCGCCCCGGCCCGAGCACCTGTATTCCGGCGCGGAGCTTCCATTCTTCGACGCGGTTTTCAGGCGCGCCGCGAACGGCTCCGAAAATCCGACGCCCACCTTCTATCTGAGTCTGTATGATGGCAGCGACGGCGGGATTCCCAATATGCTTCATTTTTCGCGCCACGAGGACACCAACGCGGCATATTTCTATGTATGGGAAGCGTTTCAGTATGAAGGACAGCAGAGTAATCCCGGCTGGAATATCCTCTACGCGGACAACGAAAACGAGGATTCGGTAATCATTGAGCCGATTGCGTTTTCGGATATACCGACAATCGAATATGCCGGTGAAATCAATGAGCCCTCGCCCTATTTGGGCTATTATCTGAGCGCCTCTCCGTATATGAGGGAGAAAATAAACGCATTGTTTGTGTTCGACGGGTCGGCGTGGAAAGAGGTAAGCGCGGAGAATACGACCATCAAGCCGGTCGGCATAATCCCCGTAAGGGGTGTGGAGTTCCCCGCGCACCAGACGTTGTATTATGTTGGGTATACGGCGGTGACGCCTCCCGCGAGGGTCGTTCCCTCGTTCGCGTCCGATAAAGGTATAGCGTATGCGGTCAGCGACGAGACGGTGATTACCGCGGCGCTCGGGTATGACGAGTATAACTACGCCGTGCTAAACGTCACCGGACTGCGGGCGGGAACCGCGACGATTACGGCGACCTCTCACGAGGGCGGTTATACGGCGACGCGTGAAATCACAGTACAGGAGGTTTAAGTCATGGCGGATATGAGGAGATTTTTAGAACAGCATAGGCGGTTGCGCGAAAAAGCGCTGACTGCGGTCAAAGTAAAACCGACGGACACCGAAAGAATCGGCGCCCTCGAAGCGGCGGTCGCTGCGTTATCGGCGGCGCTGCCGAATGAGGCGGCGAAGGATATGGCGAAGCTGTATTCCAACATGGTGGCGCTCGAAAGTATCGCCGCGAGCGATGTTCCCGCGGCTCTTAAGACAGAAGTCGGCAGGCTTCTGAAAAAGGACGATTCCAATACAGCGTCTGAATTAAGAAAGGATTGATTTTTTATGAAAACAGCATGGTTAACGGCGCAGCTTGCAATCACGGCGTTCGGAGGTTGGCTCGGCTGGCTATTAGGAGGAGTTGACGGTTTTTTGTACACGCTGCTGGCGTTTGTAATCATCGACTACGTCACCGGCGTCATGTGCGCGATCGCCGACAAAAAGCTGTCCAGCGAGATAGGCTTCCGCGGTATTTTCAAGAAGGTTTTAATCTTCGCGCTCGTGGGCGTCGGTCATCTGGTTGACGTCAATATCATCGGCACGGGAGAAGCGATACGCACCGCGGTCGTCTTTTTTTACTTATCCAACGAGGGCGTGTCCATTCTCGAAAACGCCGGACATCTCGGACTGCCCATTCCGGCGAAGCTCAAAGACATCTTAGAACAGCTTCACGACAGAACGGGGGAAAACAAATGAAATTACATAAACTGCTTTTTACGGAAAACGCCTGCTTCAAGGCGGGCAGAACCATAACGCCGAAGGGCATCATGGTTCACTCGACCGGGGCGAATAACCCGAGCCTCAAGCGTTACGTCGGTCCCGACGACGGTCTGCTCGGAAAAAACGCGAACGGCAACCACTGGAATCAAAGCAAGCCGGGCGGTCGGCAGGTGTGCGCCCACGCGTTCATCGGCAAACTTAATGACGGAAGCGTCGCCACCTATCAGACACTGCCGTGGAATATACGCGGCTGGCACTGCGGCAGCGGCGCGAAAGGCTCCGCCAACGACACGCATATTTCTTTTGAAATCTGCGAGGACAACCTGACCGACAAGGCATACTTCAATGCCGTGTACAAGGAAGCCGCCGAGCTGTGCGCGTACCTCTGCAAGCGGTACGGACTCACGGAGAAAAACATCATCTGCCACGCGGAAGGTCACAAACTGGGCATCGCCAGCAACCACGGCGACGTCACGCACTGGTTCCCGAAACACGGCAAAAGCATGGATACCTTCCGCGCCGACGTTAAAAAACTGCTCGCCGTTCCCGCAAAACCGCCTAAGCCGGTCGCGCCGAAGAAATACTACCGCGTCCTGCTCGGAGCGTATTCCGTTAAGTCAAACGCAGACGCCATGCTTGCTAAGATTAAGGCAGCTG
>CAYYFY010000272.1:0-3678 GCA_964471035.1 uncultured Eubacteriales bacterium | reverse complement strand
ACGCTTGCCGAGGAAAACACGAGCTATGCGGAGCTTATGACCATTCACTACGACAGCGGCGGCAGGATCGTTTCGCTGACGTATAACAATGTTGCCGCCAATATGCTCAGAAGCAAGATTTCCGCGGACATCAACACCGCCGTCAGCAAAGACGAAACGCGGTATATGCGCGTTCCGTGGGGGGCGCTCAACGGCTTTGAGTTTTTGCGGGGCTTCGGCAAGGGATTAAAGCTGGAAATTACCCAATACGGGTATGTGCTGACCGATATACGCAGTGAGTTTCGGGGCACGGGGATCAACCAGACGCGCCACAGCCTCGTGCTCGACGTGACGGTCAAGGTACAGGGCTATATTGCGATACTGTATGTTTCGACCGAGGTGAAGACATCGATCATCATCGCTGAGACTGTCATCGTCGGAACGGTACCCAACGCGTTTTACGGAAATCACGGTAATAATAGCGGCGACAGTTGATAAGAAAAGGATGGTTGTATGGACATAAAAGAAGCGGAAAAAAGAGCCGAAGAATTGAGAGAAAAGCTGTTGTATTACAGTGAGCGCTATTATATGGACAACGAGAGCGAAGTAACCGACGAGGCATATGACCGGCTCATGCGCGAGCTTAAAAGTATTGAGGACGTATTTCCGGAGCTTATAACGCCCGATTCGCCTTCGCGCCGCGTCGGCGGGGGAGCGGACAACACTTTTAAGCCAGTCTCCCATACCGTGCCGATGTTAAGCCTGCAGGACGCGTTCAGCTTTGAGGAGATTGAGGCGTTTGACCGAAGGGTGCGCGATGTGTTCCCGCAGACCGAGTATATCGTCGAGCCGAAGATAGACGGTCTTTCCGTGTCGCTCGAATATGAGGACGGCGTCCTTGTCCGCGCCTCGACGCGCGGCGACGGTCGTACCGGCGAGGATGTCACGCAGAATATTAAAACAATTCGCAGCGTACCCTTAAGACTGCCGGACGCTCCGGCGGTCCTCGAGGTGCGCGGGGAAGTCTATATGCCAAAAAGCGTATTTGCAGAGCTTGCCGCCGCGCAGGAACAAAACGGAGAGAACCCTTTCAAAAATCCGCGCAACGCCGCCGCCGGTTCGCTGCGCCAGAAGAATCCCGCCGCGACAGCTCAGCGAAAGCTCGATATGTTCATTTTCAGCATTCTGCGTCACAGCGGCGCGCCGTTTGAGACGGACAGCGACGCGCTAAGCTACCTGAAATCGCTTGGACTGCCCGTCGTTCCGTCATATAATCGGTTCAGCCATACAGGGGACGTTCTTTCTGAGCTTGAACGCATCGGGACAATGCGGACGACGTTTCCCTACGACATCGACGGCGCCGTTGTAGATGTCAATCGGTATACGCAGCGCGAGGCGCTCGGCACGACCTCGAAATTTCCAAAATGGGCGGTTGCGTATAAATATCCGCCGGAGGAAAAAGAGACGGTGCTGCTAGAAGTGGAAATAAGCGTCGGCAGGACGGGCGTTTTGACGCCGACCGGCGTTTTTAAGCCTGTGACGCTTGCCGGTACGACCGTCAGCCGCGCGTCGCTTCACAATGAGGATTACATCGCCGAAAAGGGTATCGCCGTCGGGGATACCGTCGTCATCCGCAAGGCGGGAGACATCATTCCGGAGGTCGTATCGGTCGCCGCAAAGGGCGGCGGCGAGGTCTATACGCTGCCGGACATCTGCCCTGCCTGCGGCGGCTTGGTCGTCCGTGAAACGGGGGAGGCCGCGCGCCGGTGTATCAACTCCTCGTGTCCGTCACAGCTGCTGCGCAGTCTTATACACTTCTGCTCGCGCGGTGCCATGGATATTGAGGGACTGGGCGAAGCCGTCCTTGAGCTGCTCGTCAGGGAAGAGTTGATCAGAAACGCCGCCGACATCTATACGCTGACGCCTGCCGCGCTCGCGCCTCTTGAACGTCTGGGTGAGAAGAGCGCGCAGAACATTGCCGCCGCGATTGAAGCGTCAAAACAAAACGACCTGTCGCGCTTAATCTTTGGACTGGGCATACGCCATATCGGGCAGAAAGCCGCCGAGCTTTTAAGCCGCCGGTTTTTAACGCTCGACAACATTCTTGCCGCTTCTCTCGAGGAAATTCAATCCATCGAGGGCTTTGGGGGCATCATGGCGCAGTCGGTATGCGCCTATTTCAGCCTGCCGCAGTCAAGGGAGCTTGTCGGGCGGTTAAAGGCGCTCGATGTCGCTATGAAGTCAAGCTTTGAGGCTGTTGATGACCGTTTTATAGGGCAGACATTCGTGCTGACCGGTACGCTGTCGTCGATAACGCGTACCGAAGCCGAGGCGCTTATCGAGCGCTTTGGCGGAAAAACCGCGTCGTCGGTCAGTAAAAAGACGTCCGTCGTCGTCGCCGGAGAGGACGCCGGAAGCAAGCTTGTAAAAGCGCAACAGTTAGGTGTGCGGGTAATCGATGAGGAAGAATTCATTTCTCTCACAAGAAATTGATAAAAATTTTGTGAATAATTGTTAATTGTTTTCACTAATGATTTATGGTAATATATCCTTATTAGATAAATCGTCTGAAATCTGAATCCGGAGGGCTTGTATGAACGAAAAAGAAGAATCTGCCGTTCTTGTGGACGAACAGTCAAATGTCGCCATGGTCAACCCCGAAAACGTCGTGTATAAGAACAGGCGGTATGTCGGCTCACGGGAGACGCTGGCATATGTGCTGTACGACATCTCCGCGAGCTTCAACATCGGCAAGTATTCGACGAGGTACATATACGATGTTATTCTGATTGACTTCAAGTACCTTCTTATCCTCAACTTTTTCGGCGGCATTTGGGACGTCATCAACGACACCTTTACCGCCGTCATTGTGGACAGAACGCGCACCCGCTTCGGTAAATTCCGCCCGTACCTTTTATTTCTTGTGCCGCCGCTCTCTATAATCGGTATGCTGTACTGGTGTATTCCGGTCTTTTTCCCGCATACCTCGGCGCTGTATCTTCCGAAATTCATTTTTTATTTCATCTTTTCGGTCTTAATGGAAACAGCCGGCACATTTACAGGTATGGCGGCGGGCGGTCTGCTCGCGACGATCACCCCGCATCCGCTCGACAGGACGCGCCTGATTACCGCGGCGCAGTTTTTCTCCGGTCTGATGGGCGAAAAAATTCCGGAGCTGCTCATGGGGCTTTTCATCGACCTTGTCAACCATAAGCTTGTCAACTGGAATTTGCGCAATCTCTATATGACAATGGGTATTTCCACCGGCATTGTCGGCACCGTTTTGGCGATATTCTTCTTCTCCGTGTCGAGGGAGCGCGTCATGCAGTCTATCGAGCGGCCGAGCGTCAAGGACGGTCTTAAATCCATCATCAACAACAAGCCGCTGCTTTTGATTACGCTTTCAAACTTTCTCAGTTCCTTCGCGGTGTCCAATTCACGGTCGGATTATTACATAGACGTCCTTGGCGCCGCGTCGATTACGACGGTCGTCGGCATTCCCGGCGCCTTTGTGTCGCCGACGAGCTACGCGCTTGTACCGTGGGCGAGAAAGCGCTTTTCCACAAAAGCGATCTGGGTGTTTGAAGACATCTGGACCGATATGTGCTGGCTCTTTGTATTTGGCATCGGTCTGATTAAAAAGAATTATCAAAAACGTACGCTTATGATATTTGTCATCATGATTGAAGAAACGCTTGA
>CAYYFY010000271.1:0-3684 GCA_964471035.1 uncultured Eubacteriales bacterium | reverse complement strand
AGCTCGCCGATGAGGCGAAAAAAGCCACGGCCTCCGCCGACAACCTCAGAGGGCGGCTCAAGGAGTATCTTGAGGACGCCGCCAAGGCAAAATCCGAACGCGATTTCTATAAGCGCGAGGCTGAACGCGTGAAAATGGAAAACGGCGAAAAGAAAAACGGTTCGGGAATCTGGGGTAACTGAGATGGAACTGAAAATCAAGAAAATGCGAGACGGCGCGAAAATTCCCGCGCGGGCTACAGAGGGCAGCGCGGGGCTTGATTTGTGCGCCGCTATACCCGAAAGCCTGACCATCTCTCCCGGAGGAAGCGCCGTCGTACCGACGGGAATCGCCATTGCCCTGCCGGACAGCGGCCATGTTGCTCTTGTGTTCCCGCGCAGCGGCCTTGCCATAAAACACGGTATTGGTCTGCTCAACGCCGTCGGCGTTATCGACAGCGACTATCGCGGCGAAATAGCGGTCGGCCTTGTAAACCAGTTTGACACACCCTATACGATAGCGCCCGACGAACGCGTCGCGCAGCTGGTCGTCGTACCCGTCGCCCTGCCGGAGATTATCGAAACCGACGATTTGGGAGATACAAGCCGCGGCGCGGGCGGGTTTGGCTCGACAGGAAGATAGGGGCTAGCGGCTAGAAACCAAGAGCTAGATCTGAAGATTTTTTGCTTCTTATACCCTATTACCCCTCGGCAATAAACAACGCCGTCGATGCCGCGACATACGCCGCGGCGAACAACAGGAGGAGCAGCAGGGCGAACAGCGCCTTCTTAACGGTTGCCCTGCGCTTCATTTTCAGGCTGTCGCCAATCAGGTACGCGCCGTTTGAGGCGTTCCCCGGAAACCGTTTGGAAAACCCGTAATAGCTTCTGCGGATTATCGGTAATCCGCTGCGGACCACCGGTTTGCTTTTGACCGGCGGTATTTTTTCGGCCTTTTGGGGCTGATTCTTTTTACCCATACGCCTCACCTTGTCATCAGGTCAATAAGCGTGGTGCGGTTTTCCGGAAGCGTGATATTGGAAGTCCCGTAAAGGGTGGTCTGGAGCGTTTGCGCGGCAAGCGGGAAATCGCACGCCCAATACCATTTTTCACCCGCGTAACCCCTGCGTGCCTCTTCATCGGGAACCTTTATCTGCTGCAGCGGTAAGCTGTACCATTGGCCTCTTATCGCTTGGGCGCCAAGCGAAAGAATTTCGTTGTCCGAAAAATTCGTCTTTATATACGGCAAAAGCGTGCTCACATATGAGTTTATGCTTAATACCGAAGCCTCGGAGGCTTTTTTGATTATCGCCTCGACAACCAGCTGATGACGGCGCGCCCTGCTTACGTCGCCGTCGGAATCACACTTGCGTATACGGCAGAAGCCCAGCGCCTGCTTGCCATTTAAACGGACGCTGTCGCCATAGGACAAATATTCTTTATAGTAGACGTTGTAGTAATTCGCCTCGTACTTCTGCACCGGAACCTCGATGCCGCCCATCGCGTCAACGAGCGCCTGAAAGGACTCAAAATTGACCGCGACATATCGGTCAACGCTGATTTTGTAGTGATTTTCTATTCCCTGAAAAAGGCAGTCGATCCCACCCAAATTATACAGAGACGTGAGCTTGTTGAATCCGGTTCTTCCGTCGCCGGTCTCGTAATACACCCATGTATCGCGCAGCAGCGACGCGAGCGTGACGGTTTTCTCTTTCGCGTTGTAGCTTAACAGCATCATTAAGTCGGTATTGCCGTCGTTTTCGCCGCTCCGGCTGTCATAGCCCATAACAAGGACGTTGAGGACGTTTTTGCTCGACATCTTCTCTCCGCCGTTTGTCGCCCACCGGCGGATACCCTCCTCAAAGCCGGTCGCGTCTATATCCCCGTTTATCGGCTGAAAAACGGTTTCGTCAGACACCGCACCGTCGAAGTCCAGTTGTTCGCCTGTCGTCTGGTTGTTGTCGTTGTCGAGCATACTCAGTTGTTTTCGGATATAGAGGGACACAAAAACGCCTGTGCCGAGAACCAGCGCCAGAAAAGCCGCAACTATCCCTAAAGCGGCTTTCTTTTTTTTAGAAAGCCGTTTTATTATTTTTGCGTTTTTATCAGAGTCACTCATATTTTTCCCATTTCTTACGCTTATCGTCAGCCGCCGACCGTGGTCGAGGCGGCGGGGCTTGCGGGGGCGGTCGTCGGCGCCGCTGTCGTTTCCGGCGGGGCGGTCGTCGGCGCCGCTGTCGTTTCCGGCGGGGCGGTGCTTATTTGTGTCGTCTTTTCAACCGTAGGCGCCGCGGTTGAAACGGCTGTCGTCTTTTTTGTCGTCTGCGCCGCGGTCGAAGCGGCTGTCGTCTTTTTTGTCGTCTCCTTGCCGCCGCTTGTGGGCGACGGTTTCTCGTGAGCGCTCGCGCCCCCGCTGCCCGTCGTCCCGCGTATGAGGTCGATAATCGTGGTGCGCCCTTCCTCAAGGGGAATATTCGTCATGCCATAAACAGCGCTCTGGAGCGCCTGCGCCGACAGAGGATAATCGACAACCCATATCCATGTCGAGCCCGAATACCCGTAGCGCGACTCCTCTGTAGGCAGCCGCATCTGCTGTTTATCGTAGCTGTACCATTTGCCGGTCACCGCACGCGCGCCGAGCGCTATGATATCGTTGTTTGAAAAGTTCGTCGTCACATATGGTAAAACGGCATCAATGTATTTGTTGACATTGAGCAGCGACGCGCCGGCTACCTTTTTGATAATCGCCTCGATCACCATTTGCTGACGGCGCGTCCTGCTGACGTCGCCGTCGGCATCGCACTTGCGTATACGGCAGAAGCCCAGCGCCTGCGTGCCGTCGAGATGTACATTTTCACCGTAGGGAATTGTTTTTTTGAAATACGTGTAATAATAATCCGACTCGTATTTCTGCACTGTGACGTCGATGCCGCCCATTTTGTCGATCAGCTTCTGAAAGGAAGCGAAGTTGACCGCGACATATTTATCCACCTTGATTTTATAGTGGTTTTCGACAGCCCTTAAAAGACAGTCGGGACCGCCGACGCTGCATATGGCGTTGACTTTGTTAAAACCCGTGCTGCCGTTTGCGGTTTCGTAATACATATACTGGTCGCGCAGAAACGACGACATCGTCAGCATTTTTGTTTTTTTGTTGAGGCTGAGCAGCATGATGGCGTCGGTGTTGCCCGTAAACTCATTTTTCCGGCTGTCATAACCGATGATGAGGACGTTGATGACGTTTTTGCTCGACATGATTTCCCCGTTGTTTGTCGCCCACTGGCGGATACCCTCCTTAAAGGAAGTGGCGTTGATGTCGGCGTCGATGGTGGAAAAGTCGCTTTCCTCATAGATTTCATCGTCGAAATTTATATCTTCGGTCTGCGGCGAGCCGCCGAGCTTGCCGAGCTTGTCATGAATATAGATTAACCCCGCCGCGCTGAACACTAAAATCAGCGCCAACAGTCCCGCGGTGACAGAGAGCGCGATCCGCTTACCCTTGGGAAGACCCTTAAACCAGGTGCGCAGCCGGTCGCGCAGTTGGCGGAGCCGCCGCACAAACACCGACTTCGGCTTCTGTGTCACTGACGTCTCTTGTTCTGCTTCTTTCAGAGGCTCTTCGCCTTCGCTTTCCTGCTCTTCCTCTTGTTCTTGCTCTAGCTCTTGCTCTTGCTCTTGCTCTTGCTCTTGCGCCGGATTTTCCTCA
>CAYYFY010000270.1:0-3687 GCA_964471035.1 uncultured Eubacteriales bacterium | reverse complement strand
ACCTATCATATCCTCGAGGGTCGGGTATTCTACTTCCAGCCCGGACATGAGACATACCCGATCTATCAGGATGAAAACATCCGCAAGGTCATCTACAACGCCGCTCTGTGGGCGGGCAAACAGGATAAACCCGTCACGAAAACCTTCGTGTCGGACGACTGCCATTTTGTAGTCCCGAAAACACTGAACGTTACAATTAAATACAAGCGATAAAATACTCAAAGGAGTGAAAAAACCATGATAAGTGTCGGTTTAATCGGTTGCGGCGGCATCTGCCAGGGAGCGCATATCCCGGGCTATAAGAGCATTAAAAACGCCGAGATCGTCGCCGTGTGCGACATTCTGCCGGAAAAAATGGATCAGGCCGAAAAGAAGCTCGGCAAGACAGTCAAAAAGTATACCGATTATAAACAGATGATCGAGAGCGAGAAGCTCGATATGGTCGATATCTGCACGCCGAACTATCTGCACGCCGATATTGCCATCTATGCGCTTGAGCACGGTCTCAACGCCTTTTCCGAAAAGCCGGACACCATCTCCGTGCAGCGCGTGCTCGACATGAAAGCGGCTGCCGAGAAGAGCGGCAAGCACCTGATGGTCATGCGCAACAACCGCTACTGGCCGTCCACGCAGGAACTGAAAAAGATGATTGTCGCCGGAGAGTTCGGCGACATCTACACGGGGCGCTGCGGCTGGATCCGCCGACGGGGCGTTCCGGGGCGCGGCGGCTGGTTTACCACCAAGGCGCTGTCGGGCGGCGGACCGCTGATCGATCTCGGCGTCCACATGATAGACCTTGCCATTTATCTGATGGGCAATCCGCGCGCGGTGTCGGTATCCGGCTGCACCTACAGCAAGTTTTCCGACAATACCGACGCGTCGGACAGCGCCAACTCCAAATTCGGAAACAAGGTCGAGGACGGCATCTTCGACGTCGAGGACCTCGCCATCGGCTTTATCAAGTTCGACAACGGCGCGTCGCTCCAGATCGAGTTCTCGTGGGCGTCGAACATCAAGAGAGAAACATATTTCGTCGAGCTGCGCGGCACCGAAAAGGGATGCAAATGGCAGGACGGCTCGTATGAGCTGTACGATGGTTCCAAGGGCAGCTTCCTTACCGCGCCGCTCAAGAAGCTGGGGCAGTACTCAAAATTCAGGAACATACACGGCGCCAATCTCCAACACTTTGTAAACGTCATTGAAAAGGGCGAAAAGCCCGACTTCGTCATCGATCAGGGCGTCAACATGATCAAGATTTTATCGGCGATGTACGAATCCGCCGAGACGGGACGCGAGGTCCGGCTTTGAAAGGGTGGTCACACAAATGAAAAATTCATCCGGCAATACAGGCCTTAAAATCTCCGGCGAGGAATTTCTGTTGAACGGCGAGCCGTTTCATATTTATTCCGGCGCCATGCACTATTTCCGCATCCCGCCCGAATACTGGGAGGATCGGCTTATGAAGCTCAAGGCGGCGGGGCTCAACACGGTGGAAACCTACGTCTGCTGGAACCTGCACGAGCCGAAGAAGGGCGAATTTAATTTTTCAGGTATGCTCGATATTGTCAAATATATCGAGACGGCAAAAAAGATCGGGCTGTACTGCATCGTGCGCCCCGGTCCGTACATCTGCGCCGAATGGGATTTCGGCGGCTTTCCGGCGTGGCTTCTGACCGATGAGAATATCCGCCTGCGCTGCTGCGACGTTGTCTATCAAAAGCACGTCGCCGACTTCTACAAGGCGCTCTTAAAAAGACTCGCGCCCCTGCAGATCACGCGCGGCGGCAACATCCTCGCCGTGCAGGTGGAAAACGAGTACGGCAGTTACGCCAACGACAAGGAATACCTCGTGTTTATAAAAAATCTGCTGCTTGAGCACGGGATCGACGTGCAGCTGTTCACCGCCGACGGCGAGAGCAAGCATATGCTGTCGGGCGGCACGCTGCTCGACGTCTACAAGGCTTTAAACTTCGGCGGCGAGCCGAAAACCGCCTTCCCGTACCTTGAGGCGTTTCAGACCGGCAAGCCAAAGCTTTGCGGCGAATACTGGTGCGGCTGGTTCGACCACTGGGGCGAAAAGCACCATACGGGCGACCCGGAGGGCATGAAGAAAATCCTCGGACAATTCTTTGACTTAAACGCGAGCTTCAACCTCTATATGTTCCACGGCGGCACCAACTTCGGCTTTACCGCGGGCGCCAACCATAACGGCGTCTACCAGCCGACCGTCACGAGCTACGACTACGACGCGCCCTTAAACGAGCACGGCGGCTATACGCGCAAGTACCATATCATCCGCGAGGCGCTGCACGAAAAGCAGGGGCTGCCGCTCTGTGAGCTGCCTTCTGAGCCAAAGCTCCAAAAGATCGGCAAGGTCGCTTTGACCGAGAGTACGTCGCTTTTCGACAATCTTAAGGCGCTGTCAAAGCATTACCATGACGGCTCGCCGCGCCCGATGGAGTACTACGACCAAAGCTTCGGGTATATTGTATACCATACCGAGATCGTCGGCGACTATCCGCAGTCGGAAGTCACGGTCGAGGGCATCCACGACATCGCCTATATCTATGCCAACGGCAAATACGCCGGTCGCTTTGACCGCAGCGAGAAGCCCAAAAAGGGTCAGCCGGACGATACCTATACATTCACCCTCCCCGCCTTTAACGGCAAATGCAGCCTTGACATTCTTGTCGAGGGCATGGGGCGCGTCAATTTTGCCCGCAAGCTGTATGACCGCAAGGGGATCACGGCGGTCACGATTGATTATCAGCTCGTCTACGGCTGGGACATCTACACGCTGCCCCTCGACAACCTCAACAACCTTCTGTTTTTGGGGAATACCGAGGAATACCCGTGCTTCATGCAGGGGACATTCGCCGCACCGTCGCAGGAGGACTGCTACGTCGATATGCGCGGATTCAAAAAGGGCTGCGTCTTTATCAACGGCTTTAACCTCGGACGGTACTGGGAGAAGGGACCTCAGTTGTCGCTGTATCTGCCGGGCACGCTCTTAAAGGCACAGAACGTCATCACTGTCTTTGAGCAGGAGGGCACTAAGAAGCGCGAGGTGAACCTCATTGACCGACCCATCTATAAATGATTGCTTAAAAAGCATTATCCGCGCCTCAAAAAGACTTGTCTTTTTCGGGGGCGCGGGCGTTTCGACCGAGAGCGGTATTCCGGACTTCCGGAGCGCCGGAGGGCTTTACAGCGGTAATACAGACACGCCCGAGCGTCCCGAGGTCATGCTGAGCCGTTCGTATTTTTTAGCTCATACAGAGGAGTTCTACCGCTTTTATAAGCGGTATATGCTCTTCCCCGACGCAAAGCCCAACGCCGCGCACAAAGCGCTCGCCAAATTAGAGGTCGAGGGGATTCTAAGCGCCGTCGTCACGCAGAATATCGACGGACTGCACACGGCGGCGGGCAGTAAAGCCGTTTTTGAGCTGCACGGCTCGTCCTTACGTAATACCTGTATGTCCTGCGGGGCGCTTTATGACCTTGATTTTATCCTAAAATCCGACGGCATCCCGCGCTGCGCACAGTGCGGCGGGATTATAAAGCCGGACGTCGTCCTCTACGAGGAGGGGCTTGACCCCGAAGTTTTAGAGGGCGCGGCAAAAGCGATCGCGCGAGCCGATACACTGATTGTCGGGGGCACCTCGCTTGAGGTCTTTCCGGCGGCGG
>CAYYFY010000269.1:0-3699 GCA_964471035.1 uncultured Eubacteriales bacterium | reverse complement strand
GGGAGAATTTTTTATTTTGTTGATTATTCGTTACGAATATGATATTATATTTACAGGTGATGAATATGGAAAAGAGAACTGCCAGATTGATTGTCGGCGACGCCGGAGGTACAGCGGCTAACGGTTCGAAAACGTACAAAGTCTCTATCCCCTCCGCATGGATAAACCGGCTCGGCGTCGGCGAAAACCGGCGCACGCTTGAGATGATGTTCGACGGCGAAAGAATCACTCTGTCGCCCCCTCAGACAATGGAGAATTACGTGAAAGAAAAATTGACGCTGGGTCATGATGTCCGCGCGTTTCGTTATTACGACAATCAAAAGCTGTGCACCTTAATTTACGCGGATTTTTCAGATAAAACTTTAAAGGCGGAAAATTATACGGATAACATCGTTAAAACGGCGTTTGGAAACCGCGCCTTCGCGTCCTGGGCGGATTTGCAATCTTTTTTGGAGGAACGCTGCATCCCGCGCGGACGCTCAGGGTTACGCGAGTATCTGGAGGCAATCGGCGTCGACGGCTATGACCCCTTGGAAATTATAAAAAAGACCTCCGGACAAATGACCGAAGATCAGCAGCGGTTGGAAATGGAGGCGCTGACATGACAGTACATCTTGTTACGGATGAAAAAATCGCGGAGACCTCCTCAAAGGGCAATCAGGAAAAATGGTACGATGATAAAACCTGCAGATGGTACAAGCTTGACCAGTTCGGTTACGAGGCGCTCAGTGAAACGCTGGTTTCTGCGTTCCTCGAAAAAAGCGGTTTCGAAAAAGAATCGCCTTTTAGTTTTACGCGTTACCGTATGGAAAAGCTGAACGTGCACAACCGCGAGCGGACAGGCTGCTCCAGCTTAAGCTTTCTGAAATCCGGCCAATCCATTATAACGCTCAGCCATCTGCTGGGAAGACTGCAAACAAGCTCTCTGAAACAGAAGCTCGAAAGTCTGCCCAGCGACAAAAAGCGCATCGCTTACCTTGCCGACGCAACGGCGGCGTTTACGGGGCTCAAAGAGTTCCCGCGGTATCTGACATTACTCTTTGAGATCGACGCCCTATTCCTCAATGACGACCGTCACCTGAACAATATCGCCGTACTTGAGAAAAACGGAAAATACGATTACTGTCCTGTTTTCGACAACGGCGCCGGACTCTTATCCAACACGCAGCTGTCGCCTATGGACATCGCGCCGAAGGCGTTGATTCCGGCGCTTTCGGCGCGTCCCTTTAATACAACCTTCACCCGACAGATGAACACGGCGCGCAGTCTGTACGGTCAACAGCTCGCTATGCCCGTTATGACAAGCGATGATATTTCAAAAGCGCTGGAGCCGATGCTGAAATACTACGCACAGCGCGACCGCGGCATCATTACCGACCGCGTTACGGCTTGCGTGCTGACACGGCAAAGATTCCTGTGATATTTCTATACTAACTGTTGAAAGGCTTTTACCAAGTAGCCGGCGCAGACCGTCGGCGACATACAGAACTGCGTATAATCCGGATCGGCGAGGTCGGCGGCAAGACCGTGGATAAACGCGCCGAGCGACGCGGCGGCGAACGCCTCAGTGTTCGCGGCGAGCGCGCCGATGATTCCCGCGAGCAAGTCGCCGGAGCCGCCTTTGGAAAGACCGGCGTTGCCGGTCGTATTGACGCGTATATCTCCCGTTTTGTCGGCGATGACAGTTTCATGTCCTTTAAGCAGCAGCGTCACGCCGTAAGCCGCGGCAAAGCTTTTTGCCGTTTCTTCGCGGGATTTGTTTATAAGCGCCGTATCGCTTTTCAGCAGGCGCGCCATCTCGCCGGGGTGCGGCGTCAATATCCGCTCGCCGGCGGATTTTTTTAATATTTCCGGATTTTTAGAAAGACAGTTGAGCGCGTCGGCGTCGAGGACGACCGGACATCTGGCCGAAGTGACGATATATTCGGTCAGCAGGCGCGTATCATGCGAAACGCCGAGTCCGCAGCCGAGAACGACGGCGTCGGCACCGTTTATCGCTTTTTCAAGAACGGATAAATCATACGCGCTGATCATACCGTCTGTGTTCGACGGCAGCGGCAGGAAGGTCGCCTCGGTCAGATGCGCGGTCACAGGGCTTTCGATGACGTCGGGAAACGCGACTCTTACAAGCCCTGCACCGCTGTGCAGCGCGCCCAGCGCCGCAATACACGGCGCGCCGGACATACGCCTGCTGCCGCCGACGATCAGCACTGTTCCGAACGTGCCCTTATGGGCGTCTACGGGGCGTTTGGGCATCAGCTTTTTGGCTTCATTTATATCCAGTCTCATTATCTCCACCCTATCACAATCGCCGTGGCGATGTTCGCCGTATGCGTAATGCTTACCTCAAAGTGCAGCCCCATCTCTTCGGCGAGCTTTAAGGCACTGCCCGACAAGAGCAGATATGGTCTGCCGTTTTCGTCGTGGAGCAGCTCGGCTTCCGCAAGCGAAAAGCCGCCTATGCCGGTGCCGACGGCTTTGGAAAACGCCTCCTTGGCGGCGAACGAGGACGCCGCGCGCTGCGCTTTGGTACCGGCGTCACGCAGCTCGATCAGCTCATTCTCGCCGTAGACCCGATTTAAAAATCGCTCGTTTTGAATGGATTGCCCTATCCGGTCAATTTCTACGCTGTCGATACCGACTGTCATAAAATTTTTCTCCTTCTCCGCGCTCCTTGTTTTGGCTTTTTTGCCCGTGGTAAAAAGATGTCAGACGTCAGATATCAGACATCAGACATCAGATTTAAAGGGAAATCGCAAGCGATTTCGGAATTATTATTCCATGCTTTCAATGTATCTTTTTGCCTGTGTGGTGAACAGCTCGTAATATTTGCCGCCTTTTTTCATAAGCTGTGCGTGGGAGCCCTCTTCGATGAGCCTGCCGTCGGACAAAACCAGAATTTTATCGGCGGTCGTCGCGCTCGACAGCCTGTGCGATACGAACACGGTCGTCTTGTCCTTGCGCAGCGCGTCGAAATGCGTATAGATTTCCTGTTCGGCGATAGCGTCGAGCGAGGCGGTCGGCTCGTCGAGAATCAGGATGTCCGAATCGCTGTAAAAGGCTCTCGCCACCGACAGCTTCTGCCACTGCCCGATGGACAACTCGACGCCGTCGTCCTCGAAATAGCGCGTAAGCGGCGTGTCATACGCTTTCGGCAGCGCCTCGATGAACGGGGCGGCGCTGCTGTTTTCCGCGGCCTCGCGGACATATGTATCCTTTATGGACTTATCAATCTGCCCGAAGGCGATGTTTTCGCGTACCGAAACGGCGTATTTCCCGAAATCCTGAAAAATGATGCCGACCGCTTTATAAATATCCTCGACGGCGTATTCGCGGATGTCGTGCCCGTCTAGCAAAATACGCCCCTCTGTCGGATCGTACAGCCGCACGAGGAGCTTAATGAGCGTCGTCTTTCCCGCGCCGTTTAAGCCCACCAAGACTATAGTATCCCCCGGACGGATCGTACAGCTGATGTCCTTGAGCACGTCGCGCCGTGTCCCCGGATACCGAAAGGATACATTCTCCAGAATGAATTCGTGTCCGATATGCCTTTTTAGGCGGCGCGGCGCTTTTTGTCCTTCGGTCAGTACGGGGACGACGGTCTTTTTTTCCTCCATGAAGGTAATCAGGTTGTCGATAAAGAGCGTCCCCTCGTAGATGGACGCCGAGGTGGCAATAAGCGACGCGACGCCGCCGGAA
>CAYYFY010000268.1:0-3701 GCA_964471035.1 uncultured Eubacteriales bacterium | reverse complement strand
CACTGGAGGGCTACCGCAAGGCGACGCCGATGGTGTTCTGCGGCATCTACCCCGCCGACGGCGCGGACTATGAAAATCTGCGCGACGCCCTCGAAAAGCTCCAGCTCAACGACGCCTCCCTCTCCTACGAGCCGGAGACCTCCGGCGCTTTAGGGTTCGGCTTTCGCTGCGGCTTTTTGGGACTGCTGCATCTTGAAATCATTCAGGAGCGCCTGGAGCGCGAGTACAATTTAGACCTCGTCACCACCGTGCCGAGCGTCGTCTACGCCATCCATCTGACGAATAAAGAGATTGTACACATCGACAACCCGACCCATTATCCCGACCCGGCGCAGATCGACTTCTGCGAGGAGCCCATCGCCGACGCGCACATCTTCTCCCCCGCCGAATACGTCGGGGCGATCATGGATTTGTGTCAGGAGCGGCGCGGTGTATTCAAGAATATGTCGTATGTCACGCCCGACCGCGTCGAAATCCGCTATGACCTGCCGCTCAACGAAATCATTTATGACTTCTTTGACGCCTTAAAATCGCGCACGCGCGGGTACGCCTCGCTCGACTATGAGATTTCCGAGATGAGGCGCAGTAACCTCGTCAAGCTCGACGTGCTCCTGAACGGCGACATCGTCGACGCGCTCTCGTTCATCGTCCACGCCGACAAAGCCTACGGGCGCGCGCGCAAGATTGCCGAAAGGCTCAAGGACAACATCCCGCGCCAGATGTTCGAGATACCCGTGCAGATAGCCATCGGCGGCAAGGTCATCGCCCGCGAAACGGTCAAGGCTATGCGCAAGGATGTCCTCGCCAAGTGCTACGGCGGCGACATCACCAGAAAGAAGAAGCTGCTCGAAAAGCAGAAGGAAGGCAAGAAGCGTATGCGCAGCTTCGGCTCGGTCGAGGTGCCGCAGGAGGCGTTCATGGCGATACTGAAGCTGGACGACGATTGATAAAAAAGGATACGGCGCGAGAGCTCGTCACTCCCGCGCCGCTTTATTTTTTAGTTGGTGTAAAACTCCTTGATGACTTCAAAATACTTGTCAAGCCGGTTGGTTCTGGTCAGCCCGATTTTTTCACCGTTGATTTCGATATACTCTATATTTGTATAATCGATCGCCTGCATCAGAGTGTTCGACGAGTAACCCATCAGAAATCCGCCGCTGTCGCCGCATTCCATGATGCAGTCGTTGTCAATCAAACTGCCGTCCGCGAAAAACAACTTAATCTTATCGCCGTTCGTGGGGAAAAGCGACCCAAGTCCCCGTACCCCGAACCCGAGGCTTATAGGGGTCGTGTCCAGATACCGCAGTCCCCGCGTATTTTCGGCGGCTTCATAACAGACCGGCTTACAGTTGGAATACGCCGTAAAATCCAATGTAACCGTGTCGTCACACAGCGTTGTTGTCACGGCGTCCGGCACTCCAAAACTACGGGTTCCGATATCGCCTATGGTAACGATAAAATGGTTGCCGATCCACCCCGAGGTGCAGCTTATGGAAAAGATATACGTCAGCGTATCGGATTCCTTTTCGTGCAGCAATTCTCCGATGCCCCCGCCGTAGGCGAACGCCAGCTCGCCGACCTGAATATCCATTTCAGCCGTCAGCATAATCCCCGTCCCCAATTCGCTGCCCGCCTTTTTCTCGTGGGTAATATAATTGGTGGGTATTTCGTTTTCTGTAAGCAGCGCCGGAAATGTCCCTCCGTCGGTTCGCGTCACCTCGATCATAGCGCACAGCGTGTTGCCGCCCTTGAGCACACCGATAACATCGGCAGTCAGCTTACCGTTCTCGCTCGTCACGCTGTTGACCTTGACCGTGGCGAGCATATCCTCGGCATAGGAATAGTCATGACCGAACAGCTTCGTGAAATTCTCAACAGTACCGTACTGACCGTGCGCCGCCGCCGTCAGCATCGCGAAGACCAGCATTACCGCGGCAATCAGCACAATCCGTTTGCGCAAGATTTTCGCCGTAAATTTTTTGTGTAAGATTTTATTTTCAAGCTCTTCGCTGACCGTGACGGCAGAAAGCCGTCCGTCGATCAGTGTTTTTATGTCATTCATCATAATACCATCCTTTCAAACGTGTTTTCAGCGTTTCTCTCGCTCTCTGCAAACGGACGTTTATATTTTTCTCACTCGTTTTGGTCATAACGGCGATTTCCTTTGATTTATACCCCTCATAATAAAAAAGTAAAATAACCTCACGGTATTTCGGCTGTAAGTTCATGATTTCAGAGAGCACGGTATCGTCGGTTTCAGCGTCGCCGCCGCTGATTTTGTCGAGGACCTCGTCGCCGGGCAGCTCGTGCCGCTTCGCTTTTCTCAAGTAGTCCTTGCAGCAGTTGATGTAGATGCGCACCAGCCATGTTTTTATCTCCGCTTCCCCACGAAAGCCCTTTTTCCCCTTGGATGCTTTTAAAAATGTGTCCTGCAAAGCATCCTGCGCCAAAGATATATCCTTCAGATACAGGAATCCCAACCGGAGCAGCTCGTCGCCATACAGGCTCAGCGCTTCTCCAATATCCATATCGGCAGATTGAATACCCGTTTAAAACACCTCTCTTTAAATATATTAGACGTTTCATACGGGATAAGTATAACATTTTTCTTTGTAAAATAAAAGAACAGGCGATTTATAGTTTTATCATTCCATCTTCAAGAAATATATTTCTGCCGCAGCTGTTCGCGATATCCTGATCATGAGTGATAATCAATACGGTTTTCCCGTCATGATGAATCTCTTGAAACAGCGCCAGTATTTCACTGCCGGTCTTTACATCAAGCGCGCCGGTCGGTTCGTCCGCTAAAATAATATGAGGCTCATTGACCAGAGCGCGCGCTATGGCGACGCGTTGTTTTTGTCCGCCGGATAGCCTCGTAACATTGCGGTCGGCCAAATCCCTAATCCCGACAGCTCCAAGCGCTTTGAGGCACTTTTCACGATGTTCTTTTTTCCTGCAGCCTGAAAAAAACAGCGGTATCTCGACATTTTCAAAAACAGAAAAACCGTCTATCAGCGAAAAATCCTGAAATACTGTGCCAATCATTTGATTCCTTATTCTTGATTTTTTATATTCGGAACATTTTGATATAGCTTCTCCATTCAATAAATATTCGCCGCTCTCAAAACTATCGACACAGGCGATCACGTGCATGAGCGTCGATTTTCCGGCTCCGGATTTTCCTGTAATGGCAACCATTTCGCCATCGGCAATCTCGACGGATATATTTTTCAGAGCGGTGACCGCGTTTGGTTTTCCCGCGTTATATATCTTGCTTAAATTTTGTATGGATATCATAAAATCCCTCCGCTCCGTCATCGGCTTAATTTTCGTTGCGTATCTGGTTCAAAGAACTTTTTTTCAGCACAGTGAATGGGAAAACAAAAGAGACCGCAGCAAAGACCGCTACAATGAATAACGGAACCAAGTAGGAAAATCCATTGATTAAAACAAAATAAGGAGCCATGATATCTGAAAACGGCGCGATGAGATAAATGATATACACCGGAATAAGAGCCGTAAAGGAAATGAGTAAAATATACGTAAAAATAATCATGTACAGCTGTCTTCTCGTGCACCCGCTGATACAGAATATCGAAAACATGAAAATACTGTTACTGACATTGATTGCCGAAACCGCCCCAAGACCGGCGACGGCAACCGCCAATAGGAACAGCATCTCAGGAAGCTGCTGCTGA
>CAYYFY010000267.1:0-3755 GCA_964471035.1 uncultured Eubacteriales bacterium | reverse complement strand
AGAACACTTCACGTGCGACAGCACACTTCACGTTCCGCAGAACACTTCACGTGCGTCAGCACACTTCACGTTCCGCAGAACACTTCACGTGCGTCAGCACACTTCACGTGCGTCAGCACACTTCATTATGCATTCAAACTGTTTGCCATTATTTGTAGCTTGCAAAAGATTACAAAAGTGTTACAATCGGTTACAGAGAGGTTACACAAAACCTCCGCTCAAATGAAAGGAAGGAAAAAACACATGAAACGCATCAGCAAAAAGTCAATCGCCAAACTCACGTCCATGCTCATACTGTCCGTTATGCTAATAGCGGTACCGGTCGGCATGAGCAGAAACAGTACGGTGACAGCGGACGCCGCGGCAAATAAAAACGCGTATGCCGCGTCCGACAGCGCGAAGAGTTTCGGTTGTTCATCCGGTTTAGATAGTAAATCGATTTTGGGTAATGCCAATACGACAGCCGACAAGCAAAAAAACGCCTGCGCGAATACCGCGAACGCGAATAATTCGTGCCAGTCCGACAAAAACACCTGTACGCAGGCGGCGCAGAACAGCGCCGGCAAGACAACCGCCAAGAACAATACCTGCTCCGGTAACACCTGTACGACAGCAGCGGGGAATTCCTGCAAGAACAACACCTCCTGCACAGGCAATACCTGCAAGAACAACGCACAGTCGTTAAACGATCTGCTGAACAGCCTGAAAACACAGCTGGAAAAGCAGAACAACACGACGGCTGCAAAGCCTTCGGGTGGCTGCGGTCAGACGACACAGACGACTTCACCCAAGGGCAATACGACGACGACTTCACCCAAGGGCAATACGACGACGACTTCTCCGAATAAGGGCAATACGACGACAACTTCACCCAAGGGGAACACGACCACCACAAAGCCGAACACGACGACCACCGCCCCCGCGAACACGGGTACAAGCGCGTCCGCTTATGAAAAGCAGGTCGTAACCCTTGTCAATCAGGAACGTGCCAAAAACGGGCTTTCTGCGCTGACCTTAAACGATAAACTCGGCAAAATGGCCAGAGCAAAATCGCAGGATATGCACGACAACAACTATTTCTCGCACACGAGCCCGACTTATGGTTCCCCATTCGACATGATGAAGACCTTCGGCATCAGCTACAGGACCGCCGGCGAAAACATCGCCATGGGTTACGCGACGCCCGAATCAGTCGTCACGGGCTGGATGAACTCCCCCGGACACCGCGCCAACATCCTGAACAAGAACTTCACGCAGATCGGCGTCGGCTATGTCAAGGACGGCCATTACTGGACACAGGAGTTTATTGGCTAAGCCTGTTCGAGTGAAGAGAGGATTAGGAGTGAGGAATTAGGAATTAGGAATGAGGAGTGTCGGGTCTGCGACGCCAATTATAATGGGGCGCGGGGTATCCCCGCCTAACATTCCCCATTCCCCATTCTTCCCTTAAACCCGTCGTCTGTCGTCAGGCGACGGGTTTAAGGGATCGATGTCCTGTTTTTTCGCCTGTGCGGCGTGCTTTTTGACGGCGGCGGCGTGGTGTACGCTGTGGGTCAGACAAGCCGCCCCGCCGATACAGCCCGCCTCACAGAACATCCCTTCGATAAAATTCTTGTCATAATTTTTCTTACCCGCTTTTAAGAGGGCGGTGCGGCATTCCGCGGCGCCGTTGCAGATTTCGGCATTGAGCTTAAAATCGGGGGCTTCTTTTTCAAGTACGGATTCAATGGCTTTAGCGACGCCGCCGCTGAGCGCATAGCCTCTGCCGAAGCGTGACGCCTCGTCGAGGGGCGCCTCGGGCAGCTGCTCCACGAGGACATCCAGACCGTCAAAGAGCGCCTGCAGCTCCTCAAAGGTCAACACGGCGTCTACATAAGCGGCGGCATCCGACCGTTGTATCTCCAGTTTTTTGGCGATACACGGTCCGATAAAGACGACTCTGGCGTTCTTGTCCTTGTCTTTAATCATTTTAGCCGTTTCAGCCATCGGGGAGAGGTTTTCCGATATATGAACGGCGAGCGCCGGAAAATCCTTGCGGACATAATCGGTGAACGCCGGACAGCAGGAGCTAGTGAGGAATCCCTTTTCAAGAAGCTCCGCGGCTTCTTTTTTGGTGACGGCGTCCGCGCCGAGTGCCGCTTCTTTTACGCCGTAAAAACCGACTTTTTCGATACCGGCGACGACCTGTCCGGGCTTCGCGTAGGAAAACTGACCGGCAAAGGACGGGGCGACGACCGCATAAACCTTGAATTTTTTCCCCTTTTCTGAGTCCTTCAGCATGCGCAGAACATCGAGTATGTACGATTTATCGGCAATCGCGCCAAAAGGGCACTGATAGACGCACGCGCCGCAGCCGGTGCATTTGTCCGCGTGGATGGAGGCCTTTTTGTATTTGTCGATGGTGATGGCCTTCGGGATACAGCTCCTGACGCACGGGCGTTGGTTTTCAATGATCGCGCCGTAGGGGCACGCCTTTACGCAGCGACCGCACTCAATACACTTGTCGGGATCAATGACAGACTTGCGCTTTTCAAAGGTGATGGCGCCGGCGGGACAGACATTCTGGCATTTGTGCGCCAGACAGCCCCTGCAGGCGTCGGTGACGAAAAAGCGCTTGACGGGACATTCGTCACAGGCGCTGTCGATGACCTCAATGATGGAGGGATTGTTCTTATCGCCGCCCATAGCCACTCGAACACGCTCCCTGACGATGACGCGCTCATGGTAGATGCAGCAGCGCATGGTGGGTTTGGGACCGGGAATGATCTTATAGGGTATATTTTTATACTCCTCGTCGAGCGTCCCCGCGCTCCACTGGCGGACAATCTCCGCCAAAACCTTGTATTTCAGTTCCTGAATATCCGTATCGAAAATTTTCATATATCAATCTCTTTCCCAGAAAGTTATTAGCTGATTGCGAAATATTAAATCGTTGTACTTTTAGGTTTCTTGTCTAAGGCAAACAGATATTAGATGTTAGATATTAGATTTTAGATTTAAAGGGAAATCGCAAGGCGATTTCAAATAAAATTACGAATTTTTCGCAATTAACTTTATACTCAATGTTATTAAAGCATTTAAAAGTGCCAACCGCAGGTTCCTATAATCTAACATCTAATATCTAACATCTAAAATCTTTTTTCTTAAAGATAAATTCCAAAAGAAAACGGTGAATGTTAAATTCCGCAAGCGGTTATTTGATAGATCAATAGCACTCGTCTTTCAGAGAGGCGATCAGATCGATCTTTTTCAAGCGGCGGTTGGCGTGCGCGACGGCGGCGGCAACGGTCAGAAGAAACGCGCCGACCGGCAAAAACAGACCGGTGAGCGGGATGGAGAGTTTTAAACCGCTGAAGCCTTCGACCTTCATAATGAGAAGGGCGCAGAAGATCAGCATGACAAACCAGCAGCTGCAAAGCGACACGCCCGCGCAGAGAAGCCCCTCGGCGCGCACGGCTTTGCGGATGGATTTCAGCGTCATGCCCGTCGAGCGCAGGATGGCGTATTCGCCGAGATTGGCGGTGACGTTGGCGGCAATCATGTTGAAGGTACCCGTGAGCGCCGTTACCGACATCAGCGCGGCGGCGGCGCAGAAGGCTATCTCGGTGACAAGAATCATGCCGGCGACTGTTTTATCGGTCTCAACCAGAGCCGAAGAAACGACACCGTCGAACAGCTCGCTGTTATAGTCTCTGACTATATTAAAGGTGTAGCGCGTACCGAGGTCAACCGTCACATAAGCGGTCATCATGAAC
>CAYYFY010000266.1:0-3770 GCA_964471035.1 uncultured Eubacteriales bacterium | reverse complement strand
GGTTGGTGTTACCCTGAAGCAGGGTTACAATGGTGACCTTACATCTAAGCAGGCAGGTTCTGTCGGCGGTCAGATGGTTAAAAAGATGATTAAGTCTTATGAAGACGGTCTGAAATAAGGTTCACTAAGCGGCTTTCCGGCGGATGTAACAGTCCGCCGGAAAGTTTTTTGGTCTTTTTCGCGTCCCGCGTCGTTTGCAGGGCAAAAAAATCTTTAAAATTTTTAACCATTTATAACATTGCGAAAAACGGTGTTATATGATATGATGAAGCATAAGAAATTCGTCCCTTCGGACGTTTTTATAGATAGGAGAGCGCGGGCAATGTTTATCAATCCCGATATATACGGTATTCAGCCGGGGTGCGACGCTACCGTCGGCTTTATTGTTATGGCGCAAGCGCTGAGGGACAACGTCGCGAAAAAGACGCTGAAGCTGCAAAAAGGGACTTATTATTTTAAAAGCGCCGACGCGGCGGCGCGGCGGTTGTTTGTGACCAATACGGTCGGCGAGGACGAATATAAACAGGGAGAAGAAAAAAATATACATAGAATCGCGGTCAATCTTGAGGGGATTCATGATCTTGAGATCGACGGACAGGGCTCGACGTTTTTGTTCGACGGCAAGCTGACCAATATGGTCATTGACGGGTGTGAGAACATCACGGTTAAAAATGTGACGTTTAAGGCGTACAAGCCCGATATTCATAAGTTTACCGTACTGAGCGCGTCGCCGTTTTACGCGATGTTCAAGCTCGACGAGGAGAGCGATTACGTCGAGGAAAAAGGTAAATTTTATTTTACCGGCACCGATTATAAGACCGATTTTATGCATGCGCGCCTGACGGCGGGCTGGATACCGACGGCGAAGCCCGAAAATTACCATCATTTAGTCCGGACAGGCCATCCGTTCAAGGGAGCGATCTCGTTTAAGGAGACGGCGCCGCGCGTGTTCAAGGCGCGTTACATCAGTCCGGTGAAGCTTATAGAGGGGCAGATTTTTCACCTGTATCGCGTCAAGCGCGCCAATGTCGGTGTTTTTATTCAAAACTCTAAAAACGTAACGCTTGAAAATGTCAGGCAGTCCTGCGGACGCTCGCTGGCGCTCGTGGCGCAAAACAGCGAGGAGCTCACGTTTCAGAGGCTTGATTTCGCTCCGGAGCCGGACGGTGAAATTGAGTTTGCCTCTCCGGCGGATTTTATACAAATCTGTATGTGCCGCGGCGCGGTCAAGGTTTTAGACAGCGTGTTCGATTCCGCCGGAGACGACGCGGTCAACGTTCACGGGTTCCATTTCAAGATCGCCTCGATTGAGGGGAACAAGCTTTTAGTGAAGTATTGCCATCCCCAGAGCTACGGTTATGAGTGCCTGCGCGAGGACGACGAAGTCGCTTTTATTGACGCCCGTTCGCTGCTCGAGAAGGGGACGGCGCATATATCGTCGGCGCGGCTTATCGATTCATATACCTATGAGGTTGTGCTCGACACCGAAAAAATACCCGTTAAGGTCGGGGACGTTATCGAGGATTTGTCGGCGTGTCCGGATTTTACCTATGCGGGCAACACAATTGACCGTATTGTCACGCGGGGCATGCTTGTGACGACAAGGGGTAAAGTGCTCATTGAAAACAACCGTTTTCTCAATACGGGTATGAGCGGCATTTTAATTGCCGACGACGCGGCGAGCTGGTATGAGAGCGGGCCGGTGCGCGACGTGACAATCCGCGGCAACGCGTTCATGAACTGCGACGGTTACGCGGTTCTCGTGACTCCCGAGGTAAAAAGCTATGAGGCGCCGGTTCACGAGAATATTCTGATAGAAAACAATCTGTTTTGCGCGAGCGAGACGGGGCGCGCCGTCAAAATGCGCGGTGTGAAAAACGTGACAATCCGTAATAATGTCTACAGGGGAACACCTAAGGGCGGCAAGTGGACGGTTTTCGAGGACGCCGAGGCGCTGCGTTATGAGGACGATCCGACAAAACATGACGATTAAGGCATATGATAACTGAAAAATGGTTATTTTCTTTAAGACTTTATCTTTAAGAATAAAGATTTTAGATGTTAGATATTAGATTTTAGATTTAAAGGGAAATCGCAAGGCGATTTCGAAGGAGTAATATTATGAGGGCGGTTATTACGGTAATAGGAAAAGACGCGGTCGGTATTTTAGCGGCTGTGTCGGCAAAGTGCGCCGAGCACAACATCAATGTTATGGAGGTCACACAGTCGGTACTGACCGATTTGTTCGCTATGATCATGCTTGTTGACATCAGTGCGAGCGCCGTTGATTTTACGGTGTTTGCCGATGAGCTGACCGCTCTCGGAAAAATGAAAAACCTCTCCATCCACACCATGCACGAGGATATTTTCAACGCCATGCACACCATCTGACGGAGGAGCATATGATCAGGGCTAAGGACATACTTGAAACCATCACAATGATACAAAACGAACACCTAGACGTCCGGACAGTGACGATGGGCATCTCGCTTCTCGACTGCTGTCACAGCGACGTCGGCGTTCTGTGCGATAAGCTGTACGATAAAATCACCCGCAGCGCCAGCGAGCTGGTGCCGGTCGTCGAGCGCATCGAGAAGGAATACGGGATTCCGATTATCAATAAAAGGATTTCCGTCACACCCGCGGCGTTGCTGCTTGCCGCCTGTGACGACCGTGACGCGGTACGCGTGGCGCGCGCTTTAGAGCGCGCGGCTAAAATTTGCGGGGTCAACTTTTTGGGTGGCTTTTCGGCACTCGTGCAAAAGGGCTTTTCCGCCGGAGACAGAGAGCTCATCGAAGCGATACCCGAGGCGCTCAGTATGACCGATCATCTTTGCGCGAGCGTCAATATCGGCTCGACGAAAGCCGGTATCAACATGGACGCGGTGCGTATGATGGGCGAGGCGGTCAAAAAGGCGGCTGAGGCTACGGCGGATAACAACTGCATCGGCGCGGCAAAGCTCGTCGTTTTCTGCAATGCTCCCGAGGACAATCCGTTTATGGCGGGAGCGTTTCACGGTGTCGGCGAGCCGGACAGGGTCATCAACGTCGGCGTGTCGGGACCCGGCGTGGTGCGCGCGGCGCTTTCAAAAGCGCCGAAGGACATGGATTTGTCGGGCGTCGCGGAGCTTATCAAAAAGACGGCGTTTAAAATTACACGCATGGGTCAGCTCGTCGCCGCACAGGCGTCCGAGCGCCTCGATGTGCCGTTCGGCATCGTCGATTTATCGCTGGCGCCCACGCCCGCGGTCGGCGATTCGGTCGCGCATATTTTAGAGGAAATGGGCCTTCAGATGTGCGGCACGCACGGGACGACCGCGGCGCTAGCGCTCTTAAACGACGCGGTCAAAAAGGGCGGCGTCATGGCGTCCTCGCATGTCGGCGGGTTGTCCGGCGCGTTTATTCCCGTAAGCGAGGACGCTGGTATGATCGACGCGGCGCGCGCGGGTGTTTTAACCATTGAAAAGCTTGAAGCGATGACCGCCGTATGCTCGGTCGGGCTCGATATGATTGTCATCCCCGGCGACACGCCGTCAGAGACGATTGCCGCCATCATCGCGGACGAGGCGGCTATCGGCATGGTCAACAGCAAGACCACTGCGGTGCGCATCATCCCCGCCGTAGGCAAGAAGGTGGGGGACAGCATCAACTTTGGCGGGCTGTTTGGCTACGCGCCCATCATGCAAGTGAACACGTTTGGCAACGACGCGTTCATCGAGCGCGGCGGGCGCATCCCCGCGCCGCTGCAAAGTTTGAGGAATTGACGACCC
>CAYYFY010000265.1:0-3788 GCA_964471035.1 uncultured Eubacteriales bacterium | reverse complement strand
GTCTGACCTTTATCCCCGACACTTACTGGATGCAGTACGCGGGCGTGACGCCGGCGGAGTATCTTAAGAAGATGAAGGGGCGCGTCGACGTCTGCCACTTCAAGGATATGCGCGTTGTGGACGGGGAGCCGCGCTTCGCGGAGGTCGGTACGGGCAACTTAGACCTCGGCGCGTGTTACCGCACCTGCAAGGAAATCGGCGCCGGTTACATCGTCATAGAAGAAGACAATTGCTATGACCTGCATCCGTATGAAGCGGTCAAAATCGGATTTGAGGGTTTACAGCGTATTGCCCGGGAAAATTAGAAGTTTGATAGGAGTAGTTAGGTTATGGGTAAGTATTTGAAAACCGGAATCTTTTCTCTCGGCTACACTTTTTTGTTTGTCATCCTCCCGATGATCATCTGGGCGATAGCCGACGGAAAAAATTCGGAGAGCCTCCTGGTTTTTTATGTATTTGTTATGTTTTTCACCGTCGGATTCACCATGTTTCTTGTGCTATTTAAAAATGATACATCCGGCACGGATAAGCGCGTTATGCAAAAGCTTGAAGATATGGAAGTCCAGAACACGGCTATCGCGTTCAGCCTTTCCGAGCTGAAAAAGGAAATCAGAGGCGGCAAGAACAAATCCGGTCAGTGAATTTTAGGAGTGAGACGCTTTGAAACGCGCGCTGGCGCTTTTAACGGCGCTGTGTCTATTGGTGGTACCGTTCTCTTTTTCGGTCTTTTGCGCTTCCCGGTACGGTGACTTCACGTATACCGTACTCGACGGCGCGCGCGTGCGTATCGACGGATTTTTAAACCGCAACGCCGCGGCGGCTGTCATTCCGGCGGCCATCGACGGTTTGCCGGTCACCGAAATCGGAGCAAGGGCGTTTAAACAGAATAACTCGCTCACAAGCGCAGAGATTCCCAACGGCGTCACGTCGATCGGCGACGGGGCGTTTTCGTATTGCCTCAAACTCACTTCTATAAAGTGGGGGAGCGCCTTGAAGCATATCGGCGAAGCGGCGTTTTCCGAGTGTCGGGCGCTTGAATCCATTGATTTGAACAGCGCCGACACGCTTGGCGAGCGGTGCTTTTACAATTGCTTCGCTCTGAAATCAGCCGATCTGGGAGACTGTTTGACCGTTCTTCCCCGCAACACGTTTACCGGCTGCAAAGCGCTCGTAACCGTCAATTTCTCATCGGTTTTAAAAACGGTTGGCGCCTACGCTTTTTCCGGCTGCGAAGCGCTCCCTTCCGTGAAATTTCCCGATTCGCTCGGTGCCGTTTTGGAGAATGCCTTCTATGAATGCGCCGCCCTCTCGGGCGTCACTTTTCCGAAGGGAGCTGTGACGCTCGGCGTCTACGCGTTTCTCAACTGTGAAAGCCTGTTGACGTTGACGGTTCCCCCGAACGTGACCGTCATCGGCAAGTATGCCTTTGGATTGGCTACCGGCGTCGATTTCTCGCACGCCGAGGATTTGAAAATCACCTGTCAGAAAAACTCGGCGGCGTATGATTACTGCGTCAAATACAGTCTGAAGCCAAAGCTTATCGACTTTAAATTGGTACTCGGCGATCTTAACGGAGACGGTAAGGTTCTTATTGACGACGCGCGCAAGGCTCTCTGTATCGCCGCTGAAATCGATTTGCCAGACAGTGTTCAGTTGTATTATGCCGATTTTGACGGCTCGGGCGGTGTGTCCGCGCGCGACGCGCGCCTGATTCTGCGCAAGGCGGTCGGTCTTCCATGAAAAAAACGGGTCAAACCGCCGTCGGCGGTATTTTGACAGCGCTAAGTGTCGCCGCGATGTTTTTAACCGCGGTGTTGCCCTTTTTCACCTATATTTTGCCGATCGCGGCGAGTATTCTGATGATTGCCGCCGTCAGAGAGATGGGGCGTTTCTGGGCGTTTGGGATATACGCGGCGGTATGCGTGCTCTCGCTTCTTGTCGTCGCCGACAAGGAGGCGGCGCTGATGTACGCCGCATTTTTCGGGTATTACCCGATCATAAAAGAAAACCTCGAACGCCTGCCGAAGGCGCTCGGGGTAACCTTTAAGCTTTTGATTTTCAACGCCGGTGTTATAGCCGCCTATTTTTTACTGCTGAAGCTGTTCGGCGTACCCGCGGAGGAATTCGGGGAATTCGGTAAGTATACAGAGTACATTCTCCTCGGTCTGGGTAACATCGTGTTCCTGCTGTTCGATTTTCTATTGACGAAGCTTATGCGTCTGTATACGAAACGCCTGCAAAAGCGGATACACGCGCTGCTCAGATGATCAGATTTTCCCCGCGTCTATCCTGCTTAAAATTTCATCCAGCTCTTTTAAAACAAATTCGCTGATCTGCTCGGTTTCCCGTCCGGGGAACAGGAGCAGGTCATTTTTTATGATGCCGCGCCTTTTCAGCATATGCTTTAAGCTCTTGTGGTACGAGGTGGCGGTATATAGCTCGAGATAGGGGAGCAGCGTCGTGTAGTAGAGATGTATAGCCTTATCTTCATCGCCCGACAGGTACGCCTGCACCACGGCGTTGTGGATTTCCTGTGCCTCGGTGCCGGTCATGTAGGCGGTCACGCCGAGCCTCAGCATCAGAGGCATATTTTTACCCGCCGCCCCGCCGATGACCTGTAGTCCGTCGGGGACTATTTTCATGAGCCTAAACAGCTTCTCCTGCCAATACCCGCCTTCGGCCTTGACGTAGCCGATGTTCTCTATTTTCTCGTAGAGCGATACGAGATACTCCGGCGTAAAGACGCCACCGGCATTGCCTGTATCCTGTACAATCACCGGCAAAGCCGTGGCGGCGCAAACCTTTTCATAGTAATCAAAAATCTCGTCCGGCGAAGCGCTGCCGACCGGCGGGGAGCAGAGCATAATCATGTCCGCGCCGAGCGTTTCGGCAAGGCGGGTGTTGTAGACGGTATCCTTAATCGAATTGGCGGCGGTGCCGATAAAGACGGGAACGCGTCCGGCGACGGCTTCGACGGTGGCCTTGATAATGGTTTCCCTGTCCTCGCGGGCGCAGTATTGGTATTCCGAGGCGCCGGCGAGATGACCGACAGCCTTGCAGCCGGCGCTTAAGCAGTAGGCGACGAGCGAGGCGATATCCTCGCAGTCCACGTCGCCGTTTTCATCGACGGGTGTCGGTAAGATAGGCATCATACCATAAAACCGTTCAAAGTGTTTACTTGCCATAAGAACCCCTCCTGTATTTCCCGGGAAATCGCCTTAAGCGCGACCGATCCACATATCTTCCCACTTTTGTCCGGCAATTATTTCAAGACGGCGTTTTTGCTCCTCGCTGACCGTGCAGACGCCGGTTTCGCGTTTTTCACGGATCAAGTCTTTGATGGCGGCGTGATCGGTCTTGGTCATTTTATAGCGGTAGACCGACAACACGGTAAAAAACGCGAACACCGCGGGGAGTATGACGAAATTGAGCCGCAAGCCCATCAGAGATTTTGCGGTCTGATGATGCGGTTCTTTCTTTTGCGTATCGTAGCCGAAGGCCTCAAGCGATGCGCCGACGGCGTAGGACATCACGCTGCCGACGGTCTTGGCAAAAAAGGAGCGGAAGGTTGAGACGACGCCCTCGCGGTTTTCGCCGGTAATCATCTCGTCGACGTCAATAACGTCCGGTTGGATCGTCGTGGCGACGAAGCCCGGACCGGAAAAGCCGAAATTATAGAGCACCGAGGAGACGATCATAATGACCGTCGTCAGCCCCGACGGCGTTGTGGGGGTAATAAATATATTGAGAAAAAGCCCTAAAACCATCATCGGACCGAGCAGCTTTCC
>CAYYFY010000264.1:0-3791 GCA_964471035.1 uncultured Eubacteriales bacterium | reverse complement strand
ACTCGAGCCGGACGATGCGCTCCTGCGCGCCGAGAATCTTTGACTCTAACTCCTTGAGCTCCTGTGTGATATACCGTTCGCAGTTGACGAGCGTCTGTTTGCGGATATAGTCCTCGGGCACCATGTCACGGTAAGTGTTGAGTATCTCGATATAGTAACCGAACACGCGGTTATAGCCGATCTTGAGCTTTTTGATACCCGTCTTTTCCTGCTCGCGCGCCTCGACGGCGGCGACATACTCCTTGCCGTTGTCGACGATGCCGCGCAGCTCGTCAAGCTCGGCGTTATAGCCGCTCCGGATCATTTTTCCCTCGCGCACCGACAGCGGCGGCTCGTCGCTAATCGCCGACGAGATCAAGGCGTGAACGTCCTCTAAAAGGTCGATATTCGCGTAAATGTCGCCGAGCAGACGCGAGCGCGCGCCCGACAGCGCGTTTTTGATTTGCGCAAGCCCCTCGGCAGTCAGGCGCAGCGCGAAAAGCTCCTTGGCGTTGGCGGAGCCGTAGACGACGCGCGTCATGATGCGCTCAAGGTCATAAAGCGAACCGAGCAAGCGCGTTTCATCGTCGAGCAGCGGGATGTTGTCGTACAGCTCCTCGACGGCGTTCTGCCGCAGGAGTATCTTGCCGCAGTTGAGCAGCGGCTGTTCGATCCACGCGCGGATAAGGCGCTTGCCCATAGCGGTTTTCGTGCGGTCGAGCACCCAGAGCAGGCTGCCGCGCTTCTCACGCCGCAGCTGCGTTTCGGTCAGCTCTAAATTTCGCCGCGCACTGAGGTCAAGCGCCATCAGCGCGTCGTCGCCGATCATGTCGATGTCCGAAAGTCCCTCGACCTCGGTCTTCTGCACCTGACGCAGATACGAGAGCGCCGCGCCAAAGGCGCAGACAAGCTCCGTGCTCGAAACAAGCTCGGAATAGTACGGCGCGTCCCGTTTTATGTGCGTAACGACCTGCTCGCGGCACGCTGTTTCGTCAAAGGCGGCGCTTGTCAGCACCTCGGCGCTGATGTGGGGACGCCCCTTTAAGTACGCCGCTATCTCTGGATTTTTAGCGGCATATACATTTAAAAGTACCTCGTTTGGGTTGTAGCAGCCCAAGGCGTTAATGATCTTCGCCGGAGCCGCCTTCGGCTCGAACGCGTCAAGCCGTACGTCGCCTGTCGAAATGTCGGCGAAACAGACGCCGCCGCTCTGCTCCGACAGGCAGACGCACGCGAGATAGTTATTCTTCCCCTCGTCGAGCATATTGCTCTCGATGACCGTTCCGGGTGTGATTATCCGCGTGACGTCGCGCTTTACGATCCCCTTTGCCAAGGCGGGGTCCTCCGTCTGCTCGCAGACGGCTACCTTGTATCCCTTGGCAATCAGGCGCGCGATATAGCCGTCAGCCGCGTGAAAGGGGACCCCGCACATCGGGGCGCGCTCGTCCTGCCCGCAGTCGCGTCCGGTCAGGACAAGCTCAAGCTCCTTCGAGGCGGTTTTCGCGTCCTCGAAAAACATTTCGTAAAAATCCCCGAGCCTGAAAAACAGAAGGGTATCCGGATAATCCTCTTTGATTTTAAAATACTGCTGCATCATCGGAGACAGCTTTTCAAAATCGGTTTTACACATTAAGTGAAACTCCTTGGTTCCATGTCTGACATCTGGCATCTGATGTCTGGCATCTGATTTAGTGTTCGCAACCGCCGCCGCAGCTGTCGCAATCGCAGCCGCAGGAATGTTCTTCCTCCGAAGGCTCGCAGGTTTCCGGGTCCTCGCCGTTGACGCAGAGGGACAAAAGCTGCATGATGTAGTTCATCATGTCGTCCACCTCGGTACGCGCCGCCTCGTAGCGTATCATATTCGGATTGAGCATGACCTGACGGTACATCTCATTGAATTCCTGATTGTAGCCTTCCATTTTCTGCTCATCGGCAAAATCGTTCTTCTCGGCTTCCTTTTGATAGGCAAGCTGTATAAGGTTGATCTGACCGATAATGTTTGTCAGCTCGCTGTCGCTTTCGTTTACCTTGCGCGCCTCTGTAAACGCGAGGTACCTTTCGTCCTGCTGAATTGCCGCGCCGAGCTGCCGTGCCAGTTGAATTACGTCCATGTTAAACTCCTTAAATTTATTAACAATCCTTTCAGATTATCATACTGTTTTCTGAATACGCTCCTGAACCGCCAAAAGCTCCATAAACCACTTGGTTTTTTCCTCTTTTGAAATCGGATCATTCATATCAAACGCCTTTGTCCCTTTGCGGGGTGAAAAAATAAAGGTGAACATCGCGTTAAAGCGCACCTCTTCTGCGAGCGAGAGCGTTTGCTTGAATTCCTCGTAGGTTTCCGACGGGAAGCCGACGAGAATATCGGTCGTCAAATTGATTTTTGGCATGACCTTTCGCGCATAGCGGATTAACTCCAGATACCGTTCACGCGTGTAGCCGCGGTTCATCGCTTTCAATATCCGGTCGCTGCCCGCCTGCACCGGCAGGTGCAGATGACCGCCAAAATGCTTTGAACCGGCAAGCGTGTCGAGCAGCCGCCTTGAGCAATCCTTCGGATGGGAGGTCATGAAGTCATAAGTGAAATCCCCTTCGAGGGCGTCGATCTGCGTCAGCAACGCGGAAAAATCGACATCGCCGTTTAAGCCTTTGCCATAGGAGTTGACGTTCTGCCCCAAGAGGGTAATCTTTTTATACCCTTGCGCCGCAAGCCCTTCGGCTTCCCGCAGGATATCCTCCGGTCTCCTGCTGCGCTCGCGTCCGCGTACAAGCGGCACGACGCAGTACGAGCAGAAATTGTCGCAGCCGTACATGATCGGCAGCCACGCGTTTTCGGGCGCACCGTCAGCGGTCGGCGCTTCGCCGCGCACGACGGGTAGCCCCTCGGCGATCAAATCCACTCCCCTGTCATCATCGAATACGCGTTTGCCTGTACACAGCACCTTCGATAAAAGCGCGGGCAGACGATGAATTGCCTGCGTTCCAAACACGAGATCAACATAAGGGTAGCTATTTTTGAGCTTTTCGGCGACGTGGGGCTGCTGCGTCATACAGCCGCAGAGGACGACGACCATGCGCGGATTGATGGTTTTTAAGCGCTTGAGTTCGCCGACATTGCCGAGCACCCTGTCCTCGGCATGCTCCCGTATCGCGCAGGTGTTGTATAATACGAGGTCTGCGTCGCCCGGAGAGTCGGTCAGTTTGTAGCCCATTCTGACAAGCTGCCCTTTGAGGCGCTCGCTGTCGGATACGTTGCCCTGACAGCCGTAGGTATGCACAAACGCGCGCGGGCGCTCAGCCGGATACCGCACCGACAGCACGGTACGCACCTTGTCCGCGTATGCGGACTGCTCGTTAAGCTCTGAAGCCGAAACAAATATATCCTTCACCGATCAGTCTATAACCATCCTTTCTCTGCGAGGTTTGAAACAATTTATTTTTCAAACTTCACACTCTTGAAGCGCTCCGGAAAGGAAGTCAAGAATATCGTCATAGACGCGCCCGTTTGTGTCCTCGTTCAATATTTCATGGCGGCAGTTCGGGTACAAAATGACCTGAGGATGATGACCGGTCAGCTCCAAAGCGTCCGCCACGGCTAAGACGCTCTTACCGTTAAACCCTATGGGGTCTTTTGCCCCCGAGATGATCATGATCGGCAGCTCCTGCGGGAGCGCGTACGCCCACGAAGAATCGCTTGCGAGCACCGCGATGCCGACAAGATCGCGCATACCGGCCGCTGTCAGAGGCGCGCCGCAAAGCGGGTCAAGTATATAGTCGTCGATATTTTTACGGCTGACGCTGAGCCAGTC
>CAYYFY010000263.1:0-3799 GCA_964471035.1 uncultured Eubacteriales bacterium | reverse complement strand
CGTCAAGCGACAAACCGGAAATGATGGAATTGAACAGCGTCCTCTCGACGATGTCGGCATATTTGCCGTCCGGCTCAATAAGCGTCATGCGCTGGGCAAAATAACACAGCGCGATGGCGGCGCATGTCTCGCTGTAGGCGGTGGGGTTGGGCAGGTCCCAGTCTAAGGTGAATTTCTCGCCGTTTCTGGTCGAACCGATACCGCCGGTGATATACATACGTTTGTTTATGATATTATCAAACAGGGCGCGGCACGCCGTAAGCAGCCCTTCATCGTTGTCGATACGCGCTAGGTCCGCCATTGCCGTATACAGATAGCAGGCGCGCACGCAGTGCCCGACCGCCTCAAATTGCTCGCGGACGGGAAGGTGCGTCTGGGTATAGATGAGCGGGGTCAGCGTGGATTCCTCGCTATCGGTCTGTCCGCGCCTGTCAATAAAATGACGCGCCAAAGCAAGATGACGCCCGTTGCCCGTGACGCCGTACAACTTGATCAGCGCCAGCTCGATCTCCTCATGACCGCAGGTTGTGAACTCCGCCGTTTTTTCAGTGACAAACGCACGCTCGATACAATCTACATAGTCGCACATCAGTGTTAAGAACTTGTCCTTGCCCGTCGCCTTGTAATACGCGACCGCCGCTTCAATGAGGTGACCCGCACAGTACAGCTCGTGCGCGTCGCGCACCACAAAGCGGTTGTCCGGCTCAATCATCTCAAAATAAATATTAAAATACCCGTCAGGAAGGCGATGCTTTTCAATCAGATCGACGATACCGTCAACAGCGTTCTCAAGCTCATCGTCGCGCTCCTTGTTAAGAATGTACGCGGCGCTCTCCAGCCATTTGGCGACGTCGGAATCCCAGAAGATATGCGGACGGTTCGGCTCACCCTCTTTCCAGTTGAACTGAAAAGCGTTGAACCGCCCCGTATCCTGAAAGCGGTCCCGAACGGCATATAGCGTCACGTCTCTGTTCAGATTCTGTCTTTTTTTGAAAAAGCCGCCCTCAAGGTCGACTTTTTCAAAAGGTACTTTTGAATAGGATATACAAATTCCCCCTGTCCGTTATTCCTGCGGGAGCATTATTACCTGAACCATATTGGTTACGCCCATACTGTCGGCGGTAGGTAAAAACGAGAAATTAAAAGGACGATATTCCTCTTCAGAATCGTTTTTGATGATAACGCGCGCGCTGCAGAACGTATATTTCCGCGTCTGTTTGGCTTCGGCGAACGCCTTTAGAACGGTCTGCGCGTCGTCGGTATAAATAAAACCGTCGAAATTAAGTTCTTTGCCTTCCTTGAACTGACTGAGACCGTATCCGAGAACGCGCGGCAAATTGATGGAAAAGGTCACGGTTCCCGCTATATAGTCAAACTGGATAATCAGGCAATCGCTTTTATTGAGCCCGAATAAAAAGGAGGCGGGATTGAGGATTTCGGCTTTCTCTTCCTGCCGCTGTGAAAACTCCTCGTTGCCGTTCTGCTCGGTAAAATGCGCAAGCATCTTTTCGGTTCCGGCAATGATGGGACCGTAGACGCTGAAACCGACGCAATCAAATCCGAATAAAGTCTGGGCGTTGTACTCGGTCATCACCGACGGAATTGTTACACAGCAGGCGCTCGCCGACAGTTGATTAATCGTCTGTGCCAAGTATTCCGGCGGGAACAACCCCGTAAACGCCTTTTCGGTAATCTCACTGGCGAGGATAATCCTGTCAAAAATACCTTCGCTCAGGCAGAGCAGATTTAAAAACTTATCACAGACGAGATATACACCGAGCGAAAAACCGAAATTCCGTACACTGTCGGAAAACGCTTTGAGGTTGCGCCATGATATGTTATCCAAAAACGTCTGCGGCAGACACAGACAGACATAACGGCAGGCTTCCGGGTAGGTATCATACAAGGTGCTGAGTTCCTGCAGAATGGCGGGGATATCCGTTTCGGAAAAAAAAGTGAATATCGAGAAAACCGGCGAAATGCCGTCGTTTTTTATAATCCCATCCGCTCGGGCAATGATCTCCTTTATGTCGATCATAGACATATGCTTCTTATTCTTAAAAGAGGAAAGCGCTTCGCGGAAAATGTCCGACGGAATAGGCAAAATGTCGCCGAGAATCGAGAACGGGAAATAATCATAGCTGATAAAAGCTCCCGTCTGTTTATCGTATACCGGAATATACCGCTCCATCGCCTGCGTTTTATCGGCGTCGTGCGAGCTCATATCGAACATGAACGCCTTCTCGCGGTACTTGGCGGCGTTGACGGACGGATTATAGAACGCGTACATATCGCTGCCGTTGAGTTTTGACAACTGTACGGCGTATTCGGCTGCCGACAGCAGCGCCCTGTAGTCCGCTCCGTCCTCCGGAAAACGGGAGATACCGATGGTCGCCGTCACCGCAAGACTGCCGGCGGCGGTTTTATACTCCCTGCGAAGATTCTTATGCAGCTCTTCGACAAACAGTACCGCGTCGACGCGGCGTTTGATATTTTTAACGAATATGCAGAACTTGTCCCCGCTGAGACGGCAGCTTAAAAAGTCCTTGCCGGACACAGCCTCACCGATCCGGTCGGCTATGCCCTTAATAACGGTGTTGCCGAATTCATATCCCGCGGTATTGTTGATATACGTCATGCTGTCGATGTCGATATACGCCATGAGCCCCGCGGTTTCCCCGCTTAAATCGCGCAGATACATTTCAAATTCCGTTTTCAGGGTGGCTTCGGTCATCAGCCCCGTCAGGTTGTCATGCGTGCGGAACTTCGGCTGAACATCGCTGACGAACAAAGAGCTTCTGTAAGCGTTGAACGCGCCGCAGAGATGACTGAGCTCTCTTTCGGCACTAAGCGAAAACGCGACAAAACCCGAAACATATAACTCCTCCCCGCCGTCAAGGACGAGACGGAACTCCGTGAGCGTTTTGCGGAACCCCTCCTTAGCAAGACGCCTGAACTCTTCAATCGTGAAATTCTGTGTAAAGTTCGCCAAGTCATCCGGATGACAGTGACTCGTCAGCTGCGCGAGCGCCTCAAGAAAGTTGCGCGGTATGTACCCGAACCGCTCAATCCAGTCGCCCTTGTTGACGATAAACTCATCGTTGTTGAAATCGTACTCGCAGATCATATCATAGGAGTCCAGTACGATCTGTTCATACCGCTCCAGAACGCGCTTAGGCACCTTTGATACATCAAACGCAGCAGTATACTCCTCGGTGACGATCTCCATATTGTCGAAAACCGCATCCTGTATCTCAGAGGGAGGCGGAGCGTTTTTGAACTCCTCCTCAATGCGTTTGAAATCGGAAAGGCACCAGTCGAAGCACTTCATGATGTCCGGCGAAAACGCGCCGCACGCGCCGGTCTTGATGAGGTTAACCGCTTCCTCGTGCGACAGCGCATGCTTATACGGACGCTCGCTGGTCAGCGCGTCGTAACAGTCGGCAACGGAGACCACCTGCGAACTGATGGGTATATCGTCGTACTTAAGCCCCGTCGGATAGCCTTTGCCGTCCCACCGCTCATGGTGACTCATACAAATTTCATGGCAATACTGGAAATAGACGCTGTCCCCGATGCCGTCAAGCATGCTGAGCAGCCGCGCGCCCTTGGTCGTATGCGCCTTCATCAGCTCGAACTCCTCTTTGGTGAGGCGCGCGGGCTTTAACAAAATGGCGTCGGGGATTGAAATTTTACCGATGTCGTGAACCGCCGAAGCCAAAGAGATGATCTCCACCTGCTCGTCGGTCAGATTGTACTGCGGACACTCGGTCGCCACGACGTCAAGCAGCGCCTTGAC
>CAYYFY010000262.1:0-3803 GCA_964471035.1 uncultured Eubacteriales bacterium | reverse complement strand
GGCGAGCAGGACGTCTTTGGTCAGCGCCCCGATATAGGCGGAAAAGAGGTTGACCGCCGCCGAGGAGACGGCGACGGCGTAAATGGTGGACAGAAAGAATTGCAGTCCGAATTTCCAGATGCCGAGCAGCAGGAGCGGGATATTGAAGATCAGTATCCATGTTCCCGTCGAAACGGGGCTAAAAAGCTCGTGCATGATGATGGAAAGTCCCGAGACGCCGCCGGGGGCGAGATTGTTTGGCTCAAGGAACAGCGCGATGCCGGCAGCGTAGATAAGACTGCCGGCTGTGATCAGAAGTAGCTTTTTGCTTTTTTTCAGCAAATACTGTTTCATATAAGAATAGTATGCGCGGGTTTTACGGTTTCATTCTACGGGCGACGTTTCCGAGGAAACACAATGCAAACTGTCCGTATCTGATTCTTCATTCTACGGGTTGTGTTTCCTTGCGGCGTTCGGCGAGGTCCTCCATGATTTTGCCGTGGACGTCCTCTGTCAGCTTATAGCCGTGGATCGGCAGCGCCTGTAAAATGCAGCCTGCCGCCGGAACGAGCGTAATCAGCGCGAGCATCGCCGATGTTATCGTCGGATACTGTGCGGCGAAGTTGAGTGTATACACTTGACCGGCCGCCTGGGCGGCGGCGATACCGGCGGTCAGCTTGTCTACGGTATCGGTGTAATTGACCGAAAAGAAAATCAGGTTGACGATGACGGCTGTAATCGCCGTGGAGAGCTTGGCGGTAAAATTGATGCCGCTGAAAAACACGCCGTCGCTGCGCTTACCGACTTTCCACTCCATATAATCGACGCTGTCGGCGACCATCGTCGTATTGTAGACGGTCGTAAAACCGTTCATAAAGCCGCCGATTGCCATCATCGCCATGACAAACGGGATGTGTTTGTACCCGACGATGAAAATCATCAGATACGGAATTGCGTTGAGATAACACGACCAGAGGTAGACGCGCTTTTTAGAGAATTTCTTGGCAAACCAGGTGCTGCGGTTCATCGCGATAATCGTGCCGACAAGGAAGGGTCCGCCGAGCTTACCGAGCCACAGCGACTCGTTGCCGCCGTTGCCGAGCACCCATTTGCAGAAATAGATGCCCGCGCTCAACATAATATTGCGGGTGCAGCCAAGTATGCTCGATAAAACCGCGCGCAGGAAGAACTTATTTTCCCACATCAGCTTCAGATTCTGCGCAAACGACGTATCCTTTTCCTTGGGAGCCTGCTTTATGCGCTCGCGCACATGGGCAAACGGGATGCGGAACATCGTTCCGCCGATGACGCAGACGAGAATGATGGCGAGCAGATAGCCCTGCGGCTCCGAGAAATAAGCAAGGTTGGCGTTGGCCTTGCCCGTATTGGCAAACAGTCCGAGGTCGATTTTACCGAAGACGTCCTTGAGCGGATAAAAGGACACGACCGCCAGCGCTCCGAAGCTGCCGATGATGCGCGCCGCGGCAATCAGCTTGGCGCGCTTTTCCTCGCTGGGCGTCATGAGCGAGGTCATACCCCAGAGCGGGATGTCGCCCAACGTATACAGCGTCTCAAACAACAGGAAACTAAAAATGATATAAAAGATCTTCGTCCCGACCGACGCCGCGGTGATCGGCAGAAACATCAGCACTGTGGCAATCGCCACGGGAATCGGTATGAATTTTAAATAAGGGCGGCATTTGCCCCAGCGCGTGTGCGTTTTATCGACAATCGTGCCCATGAGCAGGTCGTTTGCCGCGTCCCACACGCGCGAAACGCCCATGACGACGCTGACGGCAAGCGCCGGCACAATCAGAATGTCCGTATAAAAGACCTGCACGACCGAGCCGACCACAGCATAAATCAGATTCTGACCTAATAGACCGACCAGAAAAAAATTGCGCTCCTTATTGGAGTAATCCCCGATATCCTTTGTCGCGTTGACCGGCGACCAGCACAGCAGCTCTTTCAGCTTACCCAAAGTATCCCCTCCGCAAAAAATTGAATGTATACCGCTTTGCAAACGCATAAAAAGCCGTCAGCTGATACCCGCGGTCTTTACGTTTTTCAGATGCTCCTTGTACGTTTCGGCGTAATAGTAATTGGCGGCGGCGTCGTGACAGAAGTAATAATAGTCCACGTCCGTCGGGTACAGCGCCGCCGTTATCGTTTCAAGCCCCGGACAGCAGATAGGTCCCTTTGGCAGCGCGGTACACTTGTAGGTATCGTACCGATCATCGTAGCGGTCCTTGTCGCCGGTGATATACGGCTTGACGAAATCCCTGAGATAAAAGATGGTCGTATCCATCTGCAGGGGCATACCGTCGTCCAGCCGGTTGTAGATGACACCGGCGATTTTTTTAACCTCGGAGGACTTTGAACCTTCCCGCTGCACGATGGACGCGATAATGATCGCCTCGTCGATGGTGATCCCCCGCTCTTCGGCACGCTTGCGCAGCGTATCGTCGATACGCGTTTCGGCGTTGTTAAGGAATTTTTTTATCACGCTGACCGGATCGTCGTTCGTGTAAAACTCGTAGGTATCCGGAAACAGGTAGCCCTCAAGCGCAAACGCCCTGTCTTTGTCCCCCGAAACGGCGGCGATCAACGGATAGGTCGAAAAGTCTGCCGTCTGTACAGCCTGCATCAAAGCGTCAAAGGAACAGACGCCGTTTTCCTCGAGCATCTGAAATATCTGCACGAGCGTCTTTCCTTCCGGAAAGGTGACCGTCACGGTCAAGGGGACCGTGCTGTCTGTTTGGGAAAGGGTTTCGGCGCTGCCGCTGTCCCGAACGCATCCGCATACGTTCAGCATGAGCAGCAGCGCCAATAAAGCACTGAATATCTTTTTAAGGTTCATTGATTATGACAGTCCTAACGCGTATTGTTTGAACAACTGAATGAACAGGTCGTTCTGGAAAATGAGCTCGTCGAGGAACATGACGAGGTCTCTCAGGAAATCGGGATACAGATAGTCGTCTGTAACCTCGACCGGCTGATATGATGCGCCTTCCTCGATAACCGTGAACGGCTGGACAAAGCAGCAACCGCCCGGGCCGGTCAGATACGCTCTGACGTAACAGGTGATCTGATCCTCATAATCGTTTAAGTCGATGGTGTTGCCCGCGGCGATCTCCACGCCGTTGGCGACCCAGACGACCTTATCGGCGTTTTCGATCTCTAAAGCGATGACGTCGTTGTCCTCGTCAATGGAAACGTTAGTTACCATCGGCACCGGTCCCTCGCCCACGAAATCGGCTCCCAGCTCCTTCTGGGCGTGGCGGGCGATACCGAACAGCGTGCCCTCCTCCATGCTGCGGCGCAGCTCGTCATTGCTGAGCTCCGTCATCATGTGCATGGTGAACGCCCTGTCGTACTGCCCCGCCTGATGCGCGTCGGCAAATGTAAAGCTCCACGGGGTGCGACCGTTCGGAATGGTCTTTTGCAGAATCTGATCGTAGAAATAGCGGTCGTTATAAGTATGGGAGTCTGTGCCGCTGTCAATATCGGTGCCGACGCAGGTCGGATATTTCAAAAAGATATTGGCGAAATAATTCTGGAGCGTCTGACTGTCCCACATTTCAGGATACATATCCTCGCTGTATTCGATATAGTTGCCTAAATGCGAGAGCATCGTGATGCCGCCGGCCTCGCCGTTCTCGCGGACGGGTGTCTCGTAGTCGCCGTCAACACCTATGAGCGCTTGCCCGTAATCGGCAAAGTAACCCGTCAGATGGCTGTTGCCCGGCACCGCGCCGTTGAGCTCCACGCCGAGCGGCACGTCGAGCATTCCCTTGCCGCCGCGGTCGGCGCCCGTCAGTATC
>CAYYFY010000261.1:0-3809 GCA_964471035.1 uncultured Eubacteriales bacterium | reverse complement strand
GAAAGCCGACGGGCTTCTGCCCGAAAGCATCAATTTCCCGCTCCTGTCAAACTGTCTTTTATGGGTGACGGCGATATTCGCCGTGATTTCCGGTATCATCTATGTCGTTCAGAGCGTTAAAAAAATCAATTTCTCCGAGTGACTTTATGCGGTATTGCCTTTACATTTTTACCCCGATGGCATATACTGTATATAGATATAGGGGGAAAGCGGAATGTTTGACAGGTTAAAAGAGGATATCGCGTGCATCAAGGCGCGCGATCCGGCGGCGACCTCCTCGGCGACGGTGCTGTTTTTGTATCCCGGACTTCGGGCTATTCGGGCGCACAGGCGGGCGAATAAGCTGTATAAAAGCGGTCATTTATTTTTGGCGCGGTACATATCCCAGCGCGCCGTGCGTAAAACCGGTATAGAAATCCATCCGGGCGCGACCATAGGCAGGCGCCTGTTTATCGACCACGGCACCGGCGTCGTTATTGGCGAGACCGCCGAAATCGGCGACGATGTGACGATGTATCAGGGCGTGACGTTGGGCGGTACGGGCAAGGATACCGGAAAACGCCACCCGACCATCGGCAACAACGTCCTCATCGGAGCGGGGGCAAAGCTGCTCGGACCCTTTAAGGTCGGCGACAATGCGCGTATAGCCGCGGGCAGCGTCGTGCTCTGCGCGATTCCGCCCAACTCTACAGCCGTGGGCGCGCCGGCGCGGGTCGTCAAAAGGGACGGCGTGCGCGTCAGCGCGTGTGAGGATATGGATCAGGTGAATGTACCCGATCCGGTCCGGCAGGAGATAGAGCGGCTCGAGTGCATGATCGAGGAACTCAAAAAACGCGCCGAAAAAGAAGAGTACAAAAAATAAGAGGAAAAATACATGAAGATTTATAATACCATGACAAGGCAAAAGGATGAGCTTGTCCCCCTAAAGGCGGGCGAGGTCGGCATCTATGTATGCGGACCGACCGTCTATAATTTTATCCACATCGGCAACGCCCGTCCGCTCTGCGTGTTTGACACGCTAAGGCGGTATCTTGAGTACCGCGGATTCAAGGTGCGTTTCATTCAGAACTTCACGGACGTCGATGACAAGATCATCAATAAGGCGAACAGTGAAGGCGTATCCTCCGAGGAGATCGCCGCGCGGTACATCGGCGAATACATGACGGATGTAAAAGGGCTCAATGTACGAGAAGCGACGGTACACCCGAAAGCTACCGAGAACATCGGCGAGATCATCGCGCTTGTGCGGACGCTTATAGATAAGGAGTACGCTTACGTCTCGGACGGCGACGTCTATTTTTCCACAAAGACCTTTCCGGAGTACGGCAAGCTGTCGCACCAGCCGCTGGAGGATTTATCCGCCGGAGCGCGCGTGAGCGTCGGCGAGCAGAAGCGCGATCCGATGGATTTTGCTTTGTGGAAGAAAGCAAAACCAGGCGAGCCGTCATGGCCCTCGCCGTGGGGACAGGGCAGACCCGGCTGGCACATCGAGTGCTCGGCGATGTCGCGGCGCTATCTCGGCGATACCTTCGACCTTCACTGCGGCGGTCAGGATTTGATTTTCCCGCACCATGAAAACGAGATCGCCCAGAGCGAGTGCGCCTTTGGCGTTCCCTTTGCGCGCTGCTGGATGCACAACGGCTACATCAACGTGGACAACGAGAAGATGGCGAAGTCCGCCGGCAACTTTTTTACTGTGCGCGACGTTGCCAAAGAGTACGGCTACGAGCCGATCCGTTACCTGATGGTCTCGGCGCATTACCGTATGCCCGTCAACTACAGCATCGAGGTCATCGAGCAGTGCCGGTCGTCACTCCAGCGGCTCTACACCTGCCGCGACAATCTCGATTTCCTGCTTGAGAACGCAACAATTCAGAGCGGCGCAGAGGACGAAGCGCAAAAACAAAAGCTCGCCGCGCACAGGGAAAAATTCATCGAGGTCATGGACGACGACCTCAACACCGCCGACGGCGTCACCGCCGTATTCGAGCTGGTATCCGACATCAACCGCGCCGCTCCGGACGCCTCAAAGGACATTCTGTTGTTTGCCGCGTCGCTTCTCGACGAGCTGTGCGGCGTTTTGGGGCTTTTGTATAACAGGCAAAAGGATGACGTCGACGCGCATATCCTTTCGCTCGTCGAACAGCGCACCACCGCCCGCAAGGAGAAAAACTGGGCGCTCGCCGATAAAATCCGCGACGAGCTCAAAGCGATGGGCGTCACCTTAGAAGACACCCCGCAAGGCATCAAGATCATTCATTTATAACTATCCGGAAAGGAAATTATGTTCATATGACTGGAAAAGAGAGAGCCGCCTATAGGGCACAGGCCAATACGCTTGAACCCCTGTTCCAGATCGGCAAGAGCGGCGTGACAGAGGCTGTCGCCGCGCAGCTCATGACCGCCTATAACACGCGCGAGCTCGTAAAAATCCGCGTACTGCTCGACTCGTCCCCCGATATGCCGCGCGCCGCCGCGCAGAAGCTGGCAGAGATGACAGAGTCTGAAATCATTCAGGTCATCGGTGGCGTCGTGGTGCTGTTTAAGGAAAACAAGGAGCTCAGAAAAAAAGAAGCCGAAAAGAAACGCCTTCAAAAAAGGACCGCCGCGGCAGAAAAGAAAGCGTATAAACAGAATAAAAACGCGCTTTCAAAATTCAATCCCAAGACAGAAAAGACAGCAACGATGAAAAGAAGCGCGCCCAAAGTAGAAAAAATGCCGTTGAAAAAGAGCGCGCCCAAGGCAAAACCGATGGGGAAAACAGCGGCAAGGCGTGAGAAATAGGAGGAGCGTATGCGTTTTGAGGAACTGGTAAAAAAGACGAGGAGCTACCGCAATTTCGACGCGTCCGCCGCTGTTTCAAAGGAAACGCTGCTCTCACTTATCGAGTTGTGCCGCTATACGCCGTCATCGGCAAACACGCAGTCAATCAAATTCGCGTATTCCTGCGACAAAGAGAAGAACGCCGCCCTTTTTCCTCTGCTGCGCTTTGCGGGGTATCTGACCGAAAAGCCCCCGTATGACGGCAACGTTCCGACGGCGTACATATTGCTCTGCCACGATACGCGTATCGCCCAAAACCCTATTGACATCGACGCGGGCATCTGCGCCCAGACGCTCGTGCTCGGCGCGATGGAACAGGGTTTGGGTGCGTGTATGATTGGCAGCTTCGATAAAGAAAGAATGGCGGCGCTCTTTCAGTTGCCCGAGAACGTCGTCCCGCGGCTTTGCATCGCGCTGGGCGTACCTAAGGATAAAATCGTCATCACCGATATGAAGGACGGCGACTGTAAGTATTGGCGCGATGAAAACAGGGTGCACTATGTCCCCAAAAGACCGCTGGACGAAATTCTGACCGGCAAATAATTTTTATAAAAAACCTTGACAATTCGTTATGTACTTGATATACTCAATCCGCAATAAAGCAGAACTTTGTCCGTTCTCACCGCAACAGATTACTCTGTGAGGTCAATATCGTCACTTTTGTGCGTGGACAGGTGTTTCTGCCCACGCCTATCTTTTTTCGGAGGTGCTTTGAATATCGGCAGCAAGGAAATGCAACTGAATGAACAGATCACGGATAAGGAGTTAAGAATTGTTTCGGAAACCGGTGAGCAGCTCGGCATCATGTCTTCAAAAGATGCGCTGCGTATCGCCGAAAGCAAGAATCTTGACCTTGTGAAGATTGCCCCGCAGGCGAAGCCGCCCGTGTGTAAAATCATGGATTACGGCAAGTACCGCTTCGAGCAGGCCAAACGCGAAAAGGAAGCGCGTAAAAACCAGAAGATCGTGGAACTCAAAGAGATCCG
>CAYYFY010000260.1:0-3812 GCA_964471035.1 uncultured Eubacteriales bacterium | reverse complement strand
CACCTCCGCGAGATACGGCTGAAGTCCGTCAAATATATCGTCGATAATGCCGAGCTGTTGGGCCTTGACAAGCCAGTTGTAGTCGGTTTCATCCTGAAAACCGTACTCGATAAACTGTAACAGGACATCCTCGTTGAAATCGATATTCCCACGCATTAAATCATAGGCAAGCCCCGCGCCGCCGATGGCAGGAACGACCAGTATGGCGTTGTCAACCTGACACTTTTGACCGTACAGCGTCAAATAGGTCGCGCTGACCTGTCCGCCGTGGCTGATGGCAATGATATTGACCTTGTCGCTGCCCGTAAAGCTAAGGACGTCCTCAATATACTTGTCAAGCTGCTCGGCGATGTAGGTGACACTCATTCTGAAATCGCAGCTGAAATTAAAAATTTTATCATTGCCAACATACTGAGCGACCTCGCCCATGATTTCGGCTTCATGGCGAAATTCCCCTTCGGGGTACTTTTCAATCAGAGCGGCACTGTTCGACTCCGCGGCGGTGGTATAGTACGGCGAGATGTTGTATGTGCTCGTGCCGTCGTCGTTGCAAGCCAACTTCCCGAGTACCTCCTGCGCGCCTTCGCCTACCGTCTTTGAAATCTTCGAGACGTCGCCCGCCGTGAGATCGCCGAGTCCCTCTCCGACGTCCGCGATATTATGGAGCAGATACGTCAGAATATCCTCTCCCTGCGGTCCCCACACCTGCTTTTGGGAGCCGTCATCCGCCGTATAATACAACTGGCTTCCGGCGTAGCCGGGCACGATGATGACCGGATACGCGGTGATGTCCTCGGTCTCAAGCGCCCAAACGCCAAAAGGAAAGACAGCGGTCATCAGGGAAAAAACAATCAGGATTGCAAGCAGCCGTTTCATTTCATCATCACTCCATCTTAAATCAACAGACAAAGAGCGATACGCTCCGCGCAATACTCTGTCTGTATTTAAGTGCATTTTACCACACCCGTTGGAAAAAATCAAGAAAATATACTACTTGTTTTATAGATTTTTATTCGCTATAATAATTCATAAATGTTTTTTAAACTAGAAAGAGGGAAAAAACGATGAATATTGACGAACAGGCGTCACGGTGCTTAAAATGCAAGGTTGCGATGTGTTCAAAAAACTGTCCCGTCAACACCCCTGTTCCGCAGACGATAACGCTTTTTCAGGAAGGGGACTTAAAAGCGGCGGGCAAGCTGCTCTTTGAGAACAATCCTCTTTCGGCGGTCTGCTCGGTGGTCTGTCCCCACGAAAAGGCGTGTTACGGCAACTGCGTTTTAGGGCGCAAGGGCGAGCCTGTCGCTTTTTTTGAAATTGAGCAATATGTTTCCCGTCTGTATCTTGAGACCTTTGTCCCCGAAATACCGGAGAAAATCGGTTTTAAGGCGGGTATCTTAGGCGCGGGTCCCGCGGGGATCGCCGCCGCGCTGATCCTCGCGCAAAAAGGCTTCGATGTCACGCTGATCGAAGCCATGGATAAAATCGGCGGCGTTTTACGGTACGGGATTCCCGAATTCCGTTTATCACGGGATCTGCTTGACATGTACGCGGACCTGCTGCGTCGGCTGGACGTAAAATTCCGGCCGAACACTCTGATGGGACCGAACATCACCATTGAGGATATGTTTTTAGACGGGTATGACGCCGTACTGATCTCCACCGGCGTCGGACGTCCCAACCGGTTGGGGCTGCTCGGCGAAACCTTAGGACATGTGAGCTTTGCCATCGACTTTCTCAAAACGCCGGATTCCTATCATTTGGGGCGACGTACGGTCGTCATCGGCGCGGGCAATGTCGCCATGGACGCCGCGCGGACGGCGATACGCAAAGGATGCTCTCAGGTAACGGTGATCTTCAATCGGGACGAGGCGTCCATGACCGGCAATACGCACGAGGTCGAAATGACGAAAGCCGACGGCGTCGAATTCCTGTATCAGCTGGAAACCGTGAAAATCACGCCGGACGGCGTTGTCTGCGTCCATGTGGACGTCGAGCAGGATGAGGACGGTAAAAAGATTTTCACCGAAGATTTTACCAGAACAGAAAAAATACAGGCGGACGCGGTGATCCTCGCCATCGGACAGGGACCGAATTCCGACGTCTTATTGGGGCGTCATTCCCTTACAAAGACCGATTGGGGACTTGTGGAGACGGATGAAAACGGAGCCGCCAACAGACCCGGCGTATTTGCGGCGGGCGATATTGTGACCGGCCCCGCAACCGTTGCCCGGGCGGTCGCCATGGCAAAGCGCGCGGCCGACGGGATAGAAGCGTACTGTCTTAACAAGACGCGTTCTTAAGCCAGCCGGATAATGCTCATATGCGGCAGCGTTTCGGCGTAACGCAATGTACTTGCCGCCCCGCCTGTGGAAAACCGCGCAAAGGCGAGCATCACGCTGCAGTTGTCGGCCATATAGCGGTTGCGCGCCGGTATAGCCGCCTTGTAATACGCTTTCCCCAAATCGGGATGAATAATTTCATCATATGTTTCCGCCAGATACTTCCGGCTGATTGAGCTGGTATAGCTTATATACGGTATCACCAGACACAGGCGGACAGCCGGATAATCGGCTTTTCGCCTCCCGACGACCGATTCGCACATCCGATCGAAAGCGCCCATACCGCCCGACCAGAACTCCGTCACGCCCTCCCCGATCAGCCGCAGCACCACCGCGTCTATCTTCTCACCGATGTCGCACGGCAAATCCCATGGATTCCTGTGACCGCAAAACATACAACGCATTTTTTCATCCTCCATATTAGATTATTTATAGCCCATTATCCCATATATAGCCCATCATTACAAGTCATTTTGGTCTATTATTAGCCCATAATGAATAGGGGGCTGAATGATGGACACCTACACCGCTGTAAAATACAGGGTTTTATTACTTTGTGAGGAAAGAAAATTCACCGTAAACAAACTGGCAAGCGAATCCGGCGTACCGCGCTCGACAGTTAAAAATATCTTCTACGGAAAAAGTAAAAATCCCGGTATCGTCACCATCAAAATGCTTTGTGACGGTCTCGGCATCACACTGACCGAATTTTTCGATACGAAGGAATTTCGTGAACTGGAACAGGAAATACAATAAATAATTTTACGCACAAGCGTAATTTTATTATAGCAGAAGCTCTAATATTACGCAAGTGCGTATACGCACAATCGTCATTTCGGATATGCTTTTTCTGGTGATGATTATGGGTATTAAAAATGAAGTGGTCAAAAGATTCATGCAAATTTGCGAAAACAGGGGCATCAATCCCAACCAGCTTGCTACAATTTCGGGTATACCACCTTCAACCGTTTACAGTATGCTTGATGAAACGCGTCAGGACATTTCTATGGTGACTGTTAAAAAGCTCTGCGACGGGCTCGAAATGAAGCTGCCGGATTTTTTTAATACTACGGAGTTTTGGGAACTCGAACAAGAGATACAATAAACACAAAAATTATTATTTGCCCCTACCTTGTATATCAGAATCATTTTTCGAGATACTCTTTTCAGGTGATGATTTTGAATGGTGAAAATAAGGTGGCCCTAAGACTGATACAAATCTGTGAAAGCAAGGGTATTAAGCCAAGCGAACTCGCTTCGCTTTCGGGCGTCGCGCCGTCAACCGTTCGCCGTATACTCAGCGGGCAAAGTAAGGATGTTCAGGTCTTAACCGTCAAAAGATTTTGTGACGGGCTGGGTATCACTTTGCTCGAATTTTTCGATTCGGATGAATTTCGGGAACCTTAACAGAAACAAGCCACCTGAATTAGGCGGCTTGTTTCAATGCAGAATGCAAAATGCAGAATTTCG
>CAYYFY010000259.1:0-3814 GCA_964471035.1 uncultured Eubacteriales bacterium | reverse complement strand
GGATGAAACGCGTCGACATCCTTGTCCGGACAGATGCGTTCAACGACTTCCTTTTCGTCGAGATGGCGCGGCAGCGGCATCTGGCAGAGAAAGCCGCTCACACGGTCGTCCGTATTGAGCCTGTCGATTAAGGCGTTCAGTTCTTCCTGTTTTGTGTCGGCGGACAAAAGGTATTCGTAATAGTCTATACCGGCTTCGATACAGGCTTTTTTCTTGTTGCCGACATAGACCTTGGATGCCGGATCGTCTCCGACTAAAATCACGGCAAAGCCGACTGTCTTTCCGGCATTTTTCAGCGCGATGACCTTTTCAGCCGTCTTTTCGCGGATGCCGGCGGCTATTGCTTTACCGTCAATTGGTTTCTCCATCTGCCGCCTCCTGTTTTTTGGCGTTCGCCTTTTTGGTTCTTATTGAAAAATAAATCAGCAGCGCCGCGAAAACGGCGACGATACCTATTGACAGCAGCTGCGAAACGCGTAAAGACGTTTCGCCGATATACAGGCTGTCGGTGCGGAAGCCCTCGATAATCGCCCGCCCGAGTCCGTACCAGACGCCGTAGCAAAGAAAAATCTGCCCGTCGAATTTCTTGAATTTTTTACAGATAAAATACAAAATCATAAAGCCGAGCGCGCACCACAGCGACTCATACAAAAATGTCGGATGCACGGGGACATCAGCGTCAACGGCGATTCCCTTGGCGGAAAACATCGCCTGATTGGCGTTTATGTAGGATACGACCTTGTCGCTGGTCATACCCCATGGCAGGGTCGTGTTGTTGCCGAACGCCTCCTGATTGGTGAAATTGCCCCAGCGCCCGATGCCCTGCCCGATAAGCAGGCTCATGCCCGCTAAATCGAGCAATTTAAAAAAGTCCAGCTTTTCAAAACGACAGGTAAGATATGCCGCTATAAGCCCGCCGATGATACCGCCGTAAATGGCGAGTCCGCCGTTCCAAATCTGAAATATTTCCGAAAGGTGTTCGCTGTAGTAATCCCACTCGAAAATGACATAGTAAGTCCGCGCGCCGAAAATGCCGCCGAAGGTGCCGTAGATGAGCACATCGACCATCTTGCTCAAATCCATTTTCCATTTATACGCCATCCGTCCGCCAAACAGCGCCGCAAGCGTAAAACCAAAAGCTATTAATAGCCCGTACATCTTGACCGTGATTTCCATCCCGTTGCCCCACGGCAGCGTAAACGAAAAAGCGACCGCCGGAACGTCAAATGTGTGCTTGATGCCCGTAAAAATGACATTGGCGTAATCTGAAAATAAATCCATAACGTTCCCCCTTTTTTATTTGGGCATGACGACCGAAAGTGCCAGCGCGTTTTCATCAAAGGTCTCTTTAAGCGCCGCGTTTACCTCGTCGAGGGTGAGCTTACTCAGCGCCTCAAACTCGGCGAAAACGTCCTCTCCCCTGAAATGCGCCGCGGCAATCTCGTTGGCGATGCCCTCGATATCGTTGAAGGACATGACCGCCCTGCCGTAGAGCTTTTTGCGCGCCCGCTCAAAATCCTGCTCCGAAACGCCCTCTTTTTTTAGTTTAACTGTTTCGGCGGCAATTTTCTCGGCGACCTTTTTAGGGTCGGTTGACTCGCCTGAAAAAAGCGTGAGCGCATAATTCGTACCGTTGAAATATTCCGTGTCGAACTCGGCGTTGATAAGCCCGCCGTCGAGCAGCTCCTTATAGAGCGGTGCGGTCTGACCGGCTAAAATGTCGAGCAGCAGCTCTTTTACGACCTCTTCTCTGACCGAGCGTTCGGGATCGTTCACTTTTTCCTTAAAACCGAGGGCGAACACGGGAATGGCTACCGACAGCTTCTCCTCGGCGTATGCGCTGACGACAGCTTCCGGCTCCTCCTCGAAAACGCGGTCAACGCTGACATCCTGAGAGGCAGTTAAAAGCCTGTCAGCGACGGCAGCCACCTCGTCGGCATCGACGTTTCCGGCGACAGCCAGTACCATATTGTTGAGATTATAAAAGGTATCGTAGCAGGATTTTAAGGTGTCGGCGGTGATCTGCGCTATCGACGCCTTTGTTCCGGCGATGTCGATGTTGACCGGATGGTTTTTATAGAGCGCGCGCAGCAGATTGAAAACGCTCTGCCAACCGGGGGAATCCTTATACATATCGATCTCCTGACCGATGATCCCCTGCTCCTTTTGCACGGTCTGCGCCGTGAAGTACGGCGAACGGACGAAGCCGAGCAGAATCTCTAAATTCTCCTTAAAGCTGCCGGTACAGGAAAACAGATAGCACGTTCTGTCAAAGCTTGTGAAGGCGTTGGCGCTCGCGCCGGTTTTGGCGAACTGCTCGAACGCGTCAAGCTCCTCGCTCTCAAACAGCTTGTGTTCGAGAAAGTGCGCCGTGCCCTCCGGAATACGGACGAGCGCGTCGCGGTCGCTCCGCTTAAAGCAGGTGTCTATCGAGCCGTATTTGGCGCCAAAAACGGCATAGGATGAGGCGTAGCCCGACTTCGGGTACACATAGATCGACAGCCCCGACGGGTGCTCTATATGGGTGTAGCTCTCGCCGAGAAGCGCGTTTGTCACCGTGTTACGCATCCTGTTGTCCCTCCTTGTCCGCTGTGCCCTTGAGCATGAAAACCGTGTCGAGCGTGACAGCCCTCGCCGCGTCGGCGATGTCCTGCCGCGTGACCTTTTGAAAGCCCTCGATGTAATCCTCGGGCATTTTGATGTCGGGCGCGGTTATCTGTTCGGAGAACCAGCTGTCCAGTCCCTGTGGTGTATCGCTGATACCGGCGAAGGTATCCGTAAGGAAATCCACCGACGCCTTTAATTCCTCATCGGTAAAATCGCCCTCCTGTAACGCCTTGAGCTGATCGAGGATGGCTGTTTTCGCTTTTTCTTCATTTTCCGTTTCAATGCCGCTCTGGACAAGCAGGACGCCCTTTTTGGCGACGAGCTGCGCCGAACAGTAATAGCATAAACTCATTTTTTCGCGGACGTTCTTGAAAAGCTTCGAATGCGGGCTGCCACCGAAAAGGTCGGCAAAGACGCGCCGCTCAAAGTAGCGGTCGTCGGCGTCATTCATACCGGCGCGAAAGCCCATGACAAGCTTGCCCTGGTTGACCGCGTCGTCCTCGCTCGCGTACCTTACAGAATCCGCCGCGGCGATAAACCGTGTGCCAATCGTCGCGGGAGCGCGCTCAATCGAGGCAAAGCGGGTTTTGAGCAGCCCCAATACGCGGTCGGGATCGACATCCCCGACAAGGTTGATTCTCACGCGCGCCGTTTTTAAAAATGCGTGGTAAGCGTTGGCGGCATCTTTTGGTACAATCGCTTTGATGGTTTCCTTGTCGCCGTATTTATTGAGCGCATATGGCTCTCCCGCGCACATGACCTGCTCCAAACGCATGCGGGCATACAGGGTCTTTTCGTTTTTTTCCCCGTCGATCTGCTCGCAGAGAAGGCGTTTTTCGCTCTCTGTTTCGTCAGCGGGGAATCCGCCGTCCCTGATGTTGGGTTTGAATATAAGGTCGAGCAAAAGGTCGGTGCAGGCTGCCGCGATGCTCTCTCCCGAAAGCGCGAAGCGGTCGCCGATAAACGTCACGGCGATCCGTATAACCTGCTGCTCGCCAATCCTCGTCACCGCCGACGACAGCGAGGCGCCGTACAGCTCGGCAAGCCTGCGGGAAATCAAAAGAAAATCGGCGAAATCCTCCGACGAACGTTGTAATAGCTTTGAGACAAGGGCATTTACGCCGTTGTCACCGCTCAGATTCAAGGCGAAGGTAAACGAAACACTCGCGGTCTTAAAGCCCGCGGCTCTGACGGCGCAAACGTCGAC
>CAYYFY010000258.1:0-3833 GCA_964471035.1 uncultured Eubacteriales bacterium | reverse complement strand
GTGTGAGAGGTCGGCTACTCAATTAATGGGTAGCCTCCTACTCGATTCCGAGCGCTGCTCGGAATATCACTTTTGCCTTTAAGGCGAAAATATAACTAATATTGTCGGAGGTTTTTATGACTATTCTTAACATCGACGTCCGTCCCCTGCGCGCAACCGATACCGACCTTCTCTACGCGCATTTTTGCGACCTCTCCGCGTGGAGCCGGTCTAAATTCCGCCCGCATGATTTCACGATGGAAACCGCGCGCAAATTCACCGGCGAGGGGCTTTTGGATATGGACTGCAGGCGCTTTATCGCCATTGTTGAAGAAAACGGCGCACAAGCCGCACAAGCCGCACTTTGTGCGGCTGGGTATTGCTTCATAGCGGACTTTGCGGCAGAGCGACCGTCCGTCGGCATAGCCGTCGGAGACAGGTGGCAGGGCAAGGGCGTGGGTCGAAAAATGATGGAAACTATGATCGCAGAAGCGAAAAACCACGGTAAAAAAGGCTTAAGGCTTACCACCGACAAGGATAACCTTGCGGGGCAAGCCCTTTATAAAAAGTGCGGATTTGTGATTACGGGCGAAGGGGAAGAGGACGACTACAAAATGTCGCTTGAGTTTTAACCGGCATAAAATCAAAAGGCAGATGCGCGGTTACATCTGCCTTTTTTCATTCCAGTTCCTGTTCTAAAGCTTTGAATTCCTCTGTGTCGAAAAACTCGACGATACCGATGTCAAATCCGTCGCAAAGCTTTTTCAGCGTAACGATACCGGGGTTTTTACTTTCCCCGTTCAATATGCTCTTTATCGTGGACTGTGATACACCTGACGCGTAGCTCAACGCGTTGGGCGTTATTTTTCTCTCCGCGCAAAGCCCGCGAATGCGTTTGACGACCGTATAATATATTCCCATATTTTTTTCACCTCAAAACGATGATAAAGGAGCGAGGGGAAAATAATTAGTGATAAATCACTTAGTTGTGCAAAAATCCACAAATAGTATGTATATGTTTTGTGAAAACCATATGTTTATCCAATAAAACTGTCGGAATTATTGACATATTGTTATGATTGTATTTGTTGAATTACACAAAATTTTAAAAAGTAGTGAAAAATCACTAATTGTGTGGTATAATCGACAAAACTGTAAAAAAGATAAATACCGCGCAAATACCAAACGCATCACCAATATTTTAGGAGCTGAAACCATGCTGGGAAGGATCATAACCATTCTCTCGGAGCATACAGAGTATCCGAAGGAGCAGATGACGGCGGATACCAAGCTTTCTGCCGACCTCGGCCTGAACTCGTATGACGTCGTCAGTCTTACGGTTAAATTTGAGGACGAGTTCGGTATTGAAATACCGGATAAGGATATTAAAAAATTCCAAACCTTAGGGGACGTCGCCGCGTATCTGGCGGTAAAATGAGGGTGTTCTATTTTGACCGTATAGCCGCGTTCGATTATAAAGCGCATTTATCCGCGCTTTCCGAAGAGCGCCGCGTAAAGACGCTCCGGTACAGGCGGGAAATTGACCGTAAGCTTTGCGCGGCGTCATATGTACTCTTGTGTCGTGCTTTGCAGTCCGATTTTGATATTCTCACGCCGGGGCGGTTTTCTTTTAACGAATACGGCAAGCCGTATCTTGCCGAACATCCGGATATACATTTCAATATCAGCCACTGTGAGGCGGGGGCGGTATGCGCCGTGTCGGACAGCGCCGTGGGCGCGGATATTCAGGATATGCGTCCTTTTACCGCCGAGACGGCAAAGCGTGTATTCTCCGATGAGGAGCTTTTGGCGCTTACCGCCTCTTCGGACAGGGAGCGGATGTTCGCGCGGCTCTGGAGCCGGAAGGAAGCAACCCTTAAAATGCTGGGGAGCGGTATCGCGGAGGATTTGAGGCAGGTCGGAACGCTTAATAATCCCGCTATTTCAACGCGTGATTTCAATTGTTATGTTATCTCTGTCTGCGGACGGGATCTGGCGGAATATATAGAAGTAAACTTGTGAGGAATATGTGTATGAAAAAGCTGAGCAAACCGCAGACGGCGATATATGAAATGGACCGGTTCGGCGGAGGAGCCATAGCCGGCATAGCGGGAGATATATTTTTTGACGGAGCGGTCGGCGCTGAAGAGATTGAGTCCGCCGTAAACCGTTTTCTTTTTGACTGCGAAACGATGCGTACGCGCATCGTCATGCAAGGCGATTCCCCCATGCAGGAGATTGTTTCCTATACAAAAGAAGAGTGCGATACGCTGAGCTTCGACAGTAGGGAAGCCTATTCCTTATGGGCACGCGATCAGGGAAAAAAGCCGATTGACATATTCGGTAAGCTCTATGCGTTTACCGTCGTTTTTGTCGGCGGCAGCGCGGGATTATTCTGCAATATGCACCATATCATCGGCGACGCGTGGACGATGGGACTGATCGCGAAACGCCTCTGCGAGTATCTTGAAAAAGGAGAAGCGTCTCCACCCTATCCGTACAGCCTGTGTCTCGAGTCCGAGGAAGACTATGAGAAAAGCGGCAGGTATGAAAAAGATAAGGCATACTGGCTTTCCGTTTACGACGCAAACAGCGAGGTATCGTATCTCTCCGAAAAAAAGATAACAGCCAATGACGCCGAGAGGAAGCGTTTCGTCCTTTCGGCGGAACAGAGCGACAGTATCAGGGCATATTCTAAAGTGTACGGGGTGTCGGAATATGTTTTGTTTTTATCTGCCGTATCGGCATACTTTTATCGCGTTACGGACAAGGAGCAATTCTATATCGGCACCCCTGTCCTCAACCGCAGTACGCTCAAAGAAAAAAACACTGTCGGAACGTTCATTAACACCGTGCCGCTTTCACTGGGCGTCGGCGACGAAATGAGCTTTGCGCGGCTCTGTGAACAAACAGGGGAAGCTGTATCGTCCGCGTTCAGGCATCAGAAGTTCCTTTATTCCGAGCTTCTGAAAACGCTCCGCGCAGAAAGAGGTCATTCCAATGTCCTTTTTGACGTTGTCGTCAGTTATCAGAACATAAAGTCCGGCGGCGCAAGGTTCGGCTGGTATCACTGCGGGTCGCAGACGGAAAGCCTGCAAGTGCATATTGACGACAGAAACAACGAAGGCGTTTTTCATATTGATTACGACTACCAGACAGAGAAATTTTCCGAAGAACAAATTGAACGTATGCACGGTCATATACAGAATTTGCTTTTTGGAGGTATCAACGAGCGGGAAAGGAAAGTCTGGGAAATCGATATTCTCTCCACCGAAGAATACAACGAGGTTGTGTATGAATTCAACGATACGAAGGTGGATTATCCGAAAGATAAGACGGTGCATCAGCTATTTGAGGAACAAGTGAAAAAAACGCCGGATAAAATTGCCGTAGTTTTTAAGGATGAGCAATTCACATATAGTCAAATTGATGCGATGTCAAATTCACTTGCATGCAAGCTACGAGCAAAAGGGATTGTCAGAAATGATGTTATCCCAATAATATCCAAACGCAGTCATCATTTGATTATCGCTATGCTTGCCGTTATTAAAGCAGGTGGGGCATTTATGCCGATCGATCCGGAATACCCGGAGGACCGGATAGCGTATATGATAAGTGAATCGCGCTGTATGATTGCGTTGACGTTTGGTTTTGAAAAGAAGCTTGATGTTGAAAAAATTGAGCTTGAGAATATGGACTTTACCGCAAATACAGATTCGTTAAGTGTTATCAACGCATGTACGGATTCGTACTGTGTGCTTCATACCTCCGGTTCGACAGGCAACCCGAAATGTACCGTTATTTCTCATATAAATATGGTCAATTTTATTTATTCGAATTTGTTTTTATTAACA
>CAYYFY010000257.1:0-3837 GCA_964471035.1 uncultured Eubacteriales bacterium | reverse complement strand
CCCTAACGAACTCATTGACGATTCATCGGATTATGAGATGTTTCTGGCAAAACGGGAATATGAGGCGTGTCAGCTCGTCCTCAAAGCGAAAGAATTGAACCGTGAGCTGTCTTGGGACATGACCGCCTTTGAAAACGATAACGGCGACACGCTTGTCTGCAAGGTCTTTCGGGAGCAGTATATCAGCGCTTATGCCGACGACATCCCGAAATCGTATCCCGACGCGCTGATCCCGTTTTCGGGCGGGCGTTTCTCCCTTGACGCGGGAGTAAACCAACCCTTCTATATTCAGGTTTACGCCTCACCCGAGACGCCGGCAGGCGTGTACCGTACGAAAGTCACGGTTACCGACGGCGCAAGCGATACGGAGCAGTGCGCCTTTGACATAACGGCGACTGTTCGGAATTTCACGCTGCCCGAGACGCCCTCGATGGATACCGCGATGGGGCTTGACAGACCCCACATCGCCAAAAAGCACGGCGTGGACGTTGGCAGCCCCGAGGCGCAGGCGCTGTATGAGAAGTATTACGAGTACCTGCTCTCTCATAAGATTTCCGCTTACCATATTCCCGTGGACATTTTAAGCGACGAGGCCGACGCCTACATGAGCGATCCGCGCTGCACCTCCTTCTTGATCCCCTATTCAAACGATGACGCAACGCTGGTCAAATACTATCAGAAAGTGACCTCCAACCCCGTCTGGGCCGCGAAAGGCTATTTCTATCCGATCGACGAACCCTCGACCGCCGACGCCTACGCGGCGTACTGCCAGATGACCGACAGGTTGAATCGCTTATGCCCCGACTACCACATGGTAACGCCGTTCTATAAATACAAATTCACCGATGAGGGCACAGAGTTCAATGCCGTCGCCCAACAGACGGGGCGCAGCGACATCCTCTGCCCGATTTCCAATCTGTATGACGAGGACGGATTTGCCGATGAAATCGCCGCCCGCGCCGCCGCGGGAGATAAAATCTGGTGGTATGTCTGCTGCGGTCCGAAGGGCGACTACTGCAACCTCTTCACCCACTGGGAGGGCATTCAGCACCGCCTGCTGTTCTGGCAGCAAATGCAGAACAACGTCACGGGGCTGCTCTACTGGTCAACGACCTACTGGGCGGACGTCGATGACGTCTGGAAGGAATCTTTGACGACGCCATGGACCGGCGACGACTCCTTCGGCGACGGCTCGTTCTTCTACAACGGCAACAAGGTCGGTATCGACGGTCCCGTCTCCTCCTTCCGTCTTGAAGCCATCACCGACGGCATCGAGGACTACGAATACCTGTCCTTAGCCAAAACACTGTTCGGGGAACAGTATGTCGCCGACACGATAGCCAAGGTGTCTAAAACTTTGACCGAGTACACCTATTCGGACGCGCTGTTCGCACAGGTGCGTAAACAATTGGGCAGCGATATTGAGTCATACTATAATAAATAAACATATTTTAAAAACAACGTTTCGGTCTAGCGACGAAGCGTTGTTTTTTTGTTGACAAGAACACGTCTGTTAGAGTATAATCGGACACATGAAAGACAGACTTTATTTTAGGGATAATGGGACGTTCACCGTACTTCAGGTCAGCGACGCGCAGGATATGTGGAGCGTTCGCAAGGCGATGACGCAGATGCTCGGACGAGCTTACGACACCGTAAAGCCCGATCTGGTTTTGTTTACGGGCGACAACATCTTAGGTAACCACCTGTGCGACGCGCGCGTGGGCAACAAACTTGTCGTTTTCGACAGGGAGGGCGAGCTCAAACGCCTGAAAAAAGCGCTTTCACATATTCTACAGCCTCTCGCCGACAGGAATATCCCGTTCGCCTTTATTTTCGGCAACCACGACGACCGCAACCGCATTTCCAAAGAGGAGCACGCGGCACTTTACAAAGGCTATCCGCCTTGCGTTCCCTATAACGAGAGCGACAAAACGGTGGACGCCGACACCTACTCCGTTCCGGTATACGGCGCCGACGACCGGATGAAGCTTGTTTTTTTCATGCTCGACTGCGCGTGGTACGACAAGGAGCGGGACAAGTGCTTTGAGCGTATAAAACCCGAAACCGCCACGTGGCTTTTAAGCGAAAACGCGCGCCTGAAAGCGCAAAACGGCGGACAAGCCGTACCGGCGGCAGTTGTCACGCATATTCCGCTGCCTGTTCAGGAACGCCTGTTTATCCCCTGCTCTGAAAATGATCCGGACGCGGTGCGAAAGGGAAAACAGGGCGCGTACTTTAAGCTCGATACCGCAAAAACAGAGGGGCGCGCCGCCGAATACCCGTCGGTGCTCGGCGACGACGCCGATCTGTTTGAGATACTGAAAAAAGAAGGCAACATTTTTGCCGCCGTGTCCGGCCACGACCACAAAAACTGCTTTACCGCCCGTGTCGACGGTATCGACCTTGTTCAGACCTCGTGCGCGTCGTTCTGCTGTTATGGGGACGAATCGCGCTGCGTGCGCGTGTTTGAGTTTTCTGAAAATGACCCGCGGACGTATACCACCTATCCGCTCACCTGGTCTGACCTTGTACGCCCGACCGTGTTTTCAAAGCTGCGTTATCTCTGGGACGCCGACGACAAGCTCGGACGGCTGGGGTTTTAGCCTTTTTTGCTTACATGATGATGCCCACAGAGAGCAATTCCTCGATGCTGCTATAAACGCGGTCAAGCTCCGAGAGCGGCAAATTCTCTCCCCTGCCTATCCCGACGGTAAACGCCGGACGGGAAAATTCCCCGATAAACCAGTTCTTAAAGCCGCCGTATGACGCGAATCCCTCATCCTTGACAAGCGTATATTCGGTGACCGCGGCGAAAATTTTCGCCATGAGCAATGACTTCACCGGCGTGTTTTTACCGTAATCCCAGTAGATTTCTTCCCCCGAATGAAAGACCGCCGCGTGGCGTATGGGCAGCTCCCGACACAGGCGCGTGACGGCTTTCGTCTCCGGCTCGCTCTCCGGACGCGTACCGCAAAAGCGGCGCGGCGCGGGTCCTGTAATACCGGTCTCTGTTTCCATGCGGCGCAGCTGCTGCCAGTTCGCGTCATAATTACGGCTCAGATCGACGCCTCTTGCGTTGGCGTTCCACTCCCTGAAATCTCCGCCGCACGCGTTTTCACAGAGCGCCTTGTACTCGCCCGCGGCGCTTATGCCCTTAAGGGCGATCTCGATCCCGTCGGGGTTCAAAGCGGGAATGATGATGAGCCGCCGATCGGCTAAAATCTCCCGCGCGTTCAATCCCGCGATTTCCTTGCACGCCGCGTACGCCTCACAGAGGCGTTCGTAAAACCGCAGCAGCGCGAGCGTCGTCAGGCGCTCTGCCGCACAGACGCCGCCGATGTACAGTATGTAATTCCCGCCGTGTCCTACTGACAGCGACAGGATGTCCCGACCGAGCGCGCTCTTGCCGCAGCTCGACACCTCAGAAAACGGGTATCGCGCCGCAAGTTCCTTTATCAACGACGTCACAGCTTCGTAAGCCGGTTCCTCTTCCCGAATGATACGCTGCATTTGTTATAACCATCCTTTCTTTTCTTTTCCGTTTGTACATTCTATTAAGCAGGTTGTCCTAAAAGAACCTTTTTTTCGGAGGTGAGCGCTTGATTTTTCCCATTGTCTGTACCGTCCTGTGCGCAGCGCTCGCCGCTTTTGGGCTGCTGGGTGCTCACCGTTTGAAAAACAGTGCGCTGCGGGTCAGTATTACGCTCCTTATTTTTTTGCTGACTGCTCTCTCGTTTGAGGCGTTTTTGTTCAACATCAACTATTATCGCTCAAAAGACCTTCAGCCTGTTGATTTAAGCCTCTATTCGGATTTCGGGACGGACGGGCGCGTGC
>CAYYFY010000256.1:0-3852 GCA_964471035.1 uncultured Eubacteriales bacterium | reverse complement strand
GCTAACGACGGTCGGCGAATGTATGGCGGACGAGACCGTGTACGCCTTTCTGCGCAAATGCTTGTTTGACGAGATTCTTCCGACCATCGGCGCCTCAGAGGATAATCTCTTCTTTGCCGAAAACGTTCTTGACCGTTTCCGCAATCCCTTTATCAGGCATCAGCTTCGCTCGATCGCGCTCAATTCCGTGAGTAAATTCGCCGTGCGCGTGTTGCCGACGATGCTCGAGTACAAGGCGAAAAACGGCGGTTATCCGGCGGCGCTTAGTATGTCGCTTGCGTTTCTTATTGAATTCTATAAAACCGACGAACCGCAGGACTTACAGGAGGTCACGGATTTTATGAAAACAGCTTCACCGCGTGAAATCCTTATGAATACGAAGCTCTGGGGCTGCGATTTATCCGATTTGTATGACGGTGTTGATGCCTGCCTTAAAACAAGAGCCGACGCGGGCGCGAGAGGTGCGATGGAATGGGTACTGCGATAATCGATGCGCATACGCATCTGTGGAAAGAGCAAAACGGCGTTGTGAACGGCAAGCCCGTTTATAGTATCGGCGGCGGAAGAAGCGACTTCGGCGGCGAAATCCGTCAGATGCTGCCGCCCTACATGGTGAACGGCGAAAATACAGCCGAAATGCTCCTCTCCAATATGGATTACGCCGGTGTTTCCGGCGCTGTCATAACACAGGAAGCGATTGACGGCAATCAGGACGCCTATCTGCTTGAGGCGAAAAAGGCGTTTCCCGACAGGCTTAAAATCTGCTCGTATTACGATGAGAGCGCAATGCCCGCAACACAGGGCTTTGACGGCATCAAAATTTGCGCGGGCAGGCTTAAAGAGCAGGATTTGTTACAGCATATTGCCGTTTTCGAGCTTGCCGATAAAAACGGACTGTTCATTTCGATTGATTTGGCTGACGGTGACAGGCAGACGGGCGCCATGCGTGAGATCATAGCGCGGCTGCCAAAGCTTAAAATGGCGGTTGGTCACTTCGGCATGGTCACGCGCGCGGGCTGGCAGGAGCAGATACGGCTAGCTCAAAGTGAAAACGTGCGTATCGAAAGCGGCGGCATCACATGGCTTTTCAATGATGAATTTTACCCATTTCCCTCCGCGGTACGCGCCATACGCGAGGCGGCGGCAATCTGCGGCTATGAAAAACTGATGTGGGGCAGCGATTACCCGCGCACCATGAGCGCTATCACATATAAGATGAGCCTAAACTTCATTGAAAAATCAACCGAACTCACGAATGAAGAGAAGTCGCTGTTTCTCGGCAAAAATGCCGTCCGGTTTTATGGTTTTCCGGACCTGCCCGTGCCGGAAAAAATAAAAAATATAGTGCAGGATTAAGGAAATAATATGGCGGTTACCATCAAGGATATTGCCCGCGAGGCACGTTTAGGCACCTCCACGGTTTCAGCCTATCTCAACGGCGTGCCGGTGCGACCCAATAACAAAACGGCTATCGAAGCCGCGATTAAGAAGCTCGGCTATATCCGCAACGATTACGCCAGAGGTTTAAAAACGCATAAGTCGAAAACCGTCGGCGTGATTATTCCGGAGCTCTCAAATACCTTCGGCACAACGATTATCGGCTACCTTGAGGAGGGCTTGTCCTTAAGCGGCTACGGTATACTCGTCTGCGACTATAAAGCGACGGGAAAAACGCAGTCGCAAACCGTGGATTTTCTGTTGTCGAAAATGGTTGACGGTCTTGTCGTGATTATGCCTGATTCCTCCGATGGCGGTTTTCTTGACACCGCCATGCAGGCGGGTGTTCCCGTCGTTGTGATCGACAGGCTGATAAACAGAAACGATGTCGTTCAGATCATCATCAATAACCGCGAGGTTTCCTATGAAGCGACGCTGAAAATGATTGAAGCCGGACATAAAAATATAGCCATCGTCACAGGAAGCCCCGCTATATACACCGCCGCCGAACGGCTCGGCGGTTACCGTGACGCGCTTACCGAAAACGGCTGCTTTGATGAGAAGCTGGTCTATGACGGCGGGCTTTGTGTCGAGGGCGGCTACCTTGCCATGAAGGCGCTGCTTAGCGCTCATCCGGAATTCACCGGACTTTTTGTCACGAACTATGAAATGACCGTCGGCGCGATTATCGCTCTGAATGAGGCGGGTAAAAAAATCGGCAGGGACTTGTCTTTCGTGGGTTTCGACAATCTGGGGCTTTCCAAAGTGGTCTCTCCGCGCCTCGCCGCCGTGAATCAACCGATGGACGCTATGGGGAAAATCGCCGCGGAAATACTCCTTAAGGCTATCGCCGACGGCAAGACGCAGGCGCAGACCATATCGCTTTCGGCAAGCTTTGACGAAGGCGAATCTATAACGTCGCTATAAAACCAGAGACTTTTTTACCAAAACTCGTAACGATACGATTGTGGGGATTTTGCCATGCACAAGCACAATTTCGATTACAGTAGAACCATGATGCTGAAAATCGGTATCGGCAGCCCCGATAATAAGGGCGGCTGCAATCTGATGAATACTTTCTCCGAGGTGCTCGATAAGATTAAAATCATCGACGCTCTGACCTGCGGCGCGCCGAAAATCGTCTACCTTGTCGGCTGGCAGTATAACGGGCATGACGACAGGTATCCGGCATTTTTTGAGGTAAACGAATACGCTAAGGCGCAGGGAATGACGGCAAGAGAGAGCCTGTTATGGCTCATAGACGAGGCGAACAAATATCATACAACGGTTTCTCTGCATATCAATCTGTCCGACGCGTACAAAGAGAGCGCGCAGTGGCAGGAGTATGTGGACAACGATCTTGTTTTGCGTAAACGCAACGGAGAGTTAAAACCCACCGGTACATGGAATACGCGAACCGCTTATCAGGTGCGCTTCGCAGAGGAGCTGAAAAGCGGCTATTTTAGAAAACGCGTCGATCGGCTGTTTGAGGTCGTGCCGCTCTCAAATATCGGTACGGTTCATGTGGACGCGTTCTTTGTGCGGCGGGGCCAAAAAACCTCTATCGCGTCGGAAAAAGCCGCGAGGCGCGAGATGATCAAATATTTTAACCGTCTCGGCTGTGATGTGACAAGCGAATTCATCTACCGCGAATGGAAATGCGGCTACCGCGCCTTTTGGGGAAAATGCGATACATTGGGGCTCATCCCCGCCGTGTGGAACCTGCGCATGACGCAGCGCGAATACAGAAAATATCATCCGTCCGTCCTTTCTGGCGGAACGCTGACGCTCGATTTACAGGTGGATAAAAAGCTGCAATACCTGTTTTATGAGAATATGCACGGCGAAGGCGTTTGTGACGGCGACGGGTGGTGGAAGAAGTTTTTGCACGATTTCGCCGTGCAGACCGTGCCGTATTTTTTCTTAAACGAGCAGCACTGCGAAAAGATTACCGGACTGCTTGACTCCCGCGTCGCACACTTTACGGGCGGCATAGAGACAGCAATTAAAAACCGTGAAATCCGTAAAGACGGGCAAGTCTTAAAAAAAGAGGAAACGCTTCTTCTGCCCGTGAATTGGCTGCCGGACACCTTTTTTGCCTATTCAAAAACAAAAACAGCGGCGGCGTTCCCCTTTCCCTATAAGCGCGCCGTGATTTCGCGCGTTACTCCGGAAGGATTACAGGAATATAAGACGGTAGAAACAAGCAAAACGCTCTCGCTCGAATTCGGCGATGACAGCGCTTTTTTAATCAGAGGAAAGAACGATGATGAATAAGCTCACATACACAAAACCGGCGCGCGGCTGGCGGGAGGCGCTGCCTTTGGGCAACGGATTTACGGGTGTCATGGTTTACGGCGGCAGAAAAAAGGAAACACCCTGTTTTAACGACGGCACGCTGTGGTCGGGCTACCC
>CAYYFY010000255.1:0-3892 GCA_964471035.1 uncultured Eubacteriales bacterium | reverse complement strand
CCTTCTTGAAATCATTGAATAATTTTAGTATCTAACGTTTTCTTGGACAGTATAAACCATTTTGGTATATATGTCAATATACCAATTTGGTTTGTTCTATATTTTTTTAGACAATTACTATTAAACGGAGACGATAAGTATGTATGAACGTATTCGCGCCTTAAGGGAAGACAGGGATATTTTACAGCGTGAAATAGCCGACTATCTGCATTGCAGCCAGGTCACCTATTCCCGGTATGAGCTGGGTTCGCGGGACATCCCGACGCAAGTATTGGTTTCGCTTTCCAAATTCCATCACACAAGCACGGATTATCTGCTCGGTCTGACCGACATCGAAAGACCTTATCCCAAGTCATCGCAATTATAAGGGGATCAGCATGAAAGAAACCAAAAAAATAACATTGGATTTAACGGGTTGCCGGTATATTTTGGAGCTTCACGACCGTATCCAAAAGGCATTTGACTTCCCTTCATTTTACGGACGCAATTCAGACGCTCTTTGGGATTTACTCAGCGAACCCTTTAGCGCGGAGGTTGCGGTAAAGGGAAGCGATACGCTTCCCTCCGACTTAAAAGAGTATTTTATCGAAATCATCAAAATATTTGAAGAAACCAAAAAACATCAGGCTAAATGGGGAAATACGTTTACATATCGTATTACTTAATTTAACTTAAAAACCTATCCAAAAGCGCGACGGCGGGGCCGACAAATCGTCAGCCCCGCCGGATTATTCTTATACAGTTTACACTCAGGCAAAGTAACCATCATCTAAAATTTTATGTAAAACCGTTATCGCTTCCGCGTAGGGAATATTTTCAAACAACAGCGTATCGGTGATTTGAAGATAATCGGTTTTATAAAAATCCTCGCTGATAATTTTCTGTAAAAGCCCCGGTAAATCCACACCATCCTGCACCGACCGGCAGGTAACATGAGGTTTTCGGGCGTTTCGCACTTCGGCTGTTAATTCCTTAAACACGCTATCGAAAACGATTTGCGGATAAAGCTTATACAAGTCGTAAACATGGCGCGAATGCGTCGCCGCGTGACCGTCCAGATAATAATCGGCAAGCGCGAAAACCTTGTCGATAAAAGTACGCTCAATAGTCTGCGCCTTTACCTTGAACGGCTCAAGAGAGTATTTTACGATTTCATTCTCCGCGTGGTTCGCCAGCAGAAAATCATAGATGAAGCTCGCGGCGTTCATCGTCTCGGTCGGAAAGGATTTGATAAAAACCGCCGTCTCTACAATTAGATATTGTTTTAAGTATCTATGAAAAGTTTCCGGTTGATAGTTGATCATATACCGGTTAAAATCGCGTCGGCTTCGTATCTGATCGGCGTTTTCCAAACAAAAACCAGATTCGTCGATGACAGACACAATATCCTGCTTCAGACGCTTTCGCTGTCCCTCGGTCAATTTTGCCGATTCGGTATCCACGTTTAAGTCTATATCCTCCGAAAACCTGTTGATAAGCTTGTAACATTTTGAAAGGGACGTGCCGCCTTTGAATACGATATCCGGCTGCTTCTCCGCGATTTTTTGCAAGAAATAGGTGACATAATAATCCTTTTCCACGATTCCGGCGTCATGCAGCCCCATAAACGCGGCAGTTGCCGCCGTCACTTGATCGAATAGCTCTTTATCCTCATGTAAGTTCATAGATAGCCCCGCTTTCCACCATGTTTTTCATTGCCCGCGACGGAAACAATCCCGCGTATTGTATTACGGCTTCTCTTGTTATACCGCAATCTTTTGTAAACCTCTTTAGCATTAACCGCTCGGTTTCATCCATCGCGGCGGGACAAACCGTATTCATCAAATCGAGAAATTGAAGGGTTTTTACATTTTTACCCGTAACGGTCGCGCGGCTGCGTCTTGCGCGTACCCGCTGGTTCCCGATATTCAGATCGCGCACGCGGGTGGATTCGTTATTGCTGACCAGCTCGATCAGATTGGGTACCTGTGTTGAAAGACCCGCCGCGTTCAACAGGGATACGCCGGAAATATAGCCGTAAATCTCGCTGCCGTCAGACAGAAAGCGCCGCTCCACCACCTTCTGCGGATCGAGAAGGGAATCTCCGAAAAACATTTTTTCGGGGAAATAATAAATTCCGGTGTCAAAGCGTTTGATTGCTCCGCTGTCCACTAATTTTTTCAGCTCTTTGAAAATCCACGGACGGGAATAGCTTTCAAACCGGATTTCCTCAATATATATCGGCTCATTAAAGCCGTATTGTTCTTTTAGATAGCTTTCAAAGGTCATTTTTTTCACCTCGCCAATATAATTTGCCCCGAATCTAAAGATATTATACTCATTTCTACATTGTTTGTCAATAGTATTATATTCTTAAATTAAAAAGAAAGGAAGCAAGCTTCACGACTTGCTTCCCTTTATTTAACTTCTTCTATATTGCTGCTTCATCCGCATCTCTTTACCGAGCACTTTTTTGCGCAGGCGTATCGAGTGCGGCGTCACCTCAACCAGCTCGTCGTCGCCGATGAATTCCATCGACTGCTCAAGGCTTAAGTTCGAGGGCGGGACGAGGCGCAGCGCGTCGTCGCTGCCGGAGGCTCGTGTGTTGGTCATCTGCTTTTTCTTACAAACGTTACAGACGACATCCTCGTTTTTCGCGCATTCGCCGACGATCATCCCCTCGTAGACGGGGACGCCGGGACCGATGAACAGCCTGCCGCGCTCCTGCGCGGCGTATAGACCGTAGGCGGTGCTCTCCCCCGTTTCGTGGACGACGACCGAGCCGCGCTCGCGCATTCTGATCTCGCCCTTGTACGGCTCGTAGCCCGCGAACAGGTTGTTCATGATGCCGTTGCCGTTGGTGTCGGTCAAGAATTCCGAGCGGTAGCCGATGAGCCCGCGCGCGGGAATTCTGAATTCCAAATGCGTCGAACCGCCCTCGCGGACGTCCATATTCTCAAGCTCGCCCTTGCGCGAGCCGATTTTCTCCATGACCGCGCCGACGTAGTTTTCGGGCACCTCGACGATTAAAAGCTCCATAGGTTCGAGCGTTTCGCCGTTCTCCCCTGTTTTCAGGATGACCTTCGGGCGCGACACCTGAAATTCATAGCCCTGACGGCGCATGGTTTCTATGAGAATCGACAGATGCAGCTCGCCGCGTCCTGACACCTTGAAGGAATCGGTCGTCTCGGTCTCCTCGACGCGCATACTGACGTTGGTTTCGACCTCCTTGAATAGCCGCGCGCGGATGTTGCGCGAGGTGACAAACGTCCCCTCACGCCCGGCGAAGGGGCTGTCGTTGACGATGAAGTTCATCGTAATGGTCGGCTCGTCGATCTTGACGAAGGGCAGCGCTTCCGCGCGGTCGGTATCGCAGGCGGTTTCGCCGATGTTCAAGTCCGCGATGCCCGCCACCGCGACGATGTCGCCCATCGCCGCGCTTTCGGTTTCGATGCGCTTTAAGCCGTCAAACTGGTAGAGCTTGACTACGCGCGCGCTCTTTAGCGACCCGTCGGTTTTGCAGATGGTGACGGCCTTGCCCGCCGTGACGCGTCCGCGCTCGACGCGCCCGATACCGATGCGCCCGATGTAGTCATCGTAGTCGAGGCTCGAAAAAAGGAGCTGCAGCGGCGCGTCCTTATCGCCCTTTGGCGGCTCGATATTCTTCAGAATAGAGTCGAGCAGCGGGCGCATATCGCCCTCGCGGTCGTCGGGCGACAGCGATGAATAGCCGTCCCTTGCCGAGGCGTAGACGACGGGAAACTCCAGCTGGTCGTCGGAGGCACCAAGCTCAATAAACAGGTCGAGCACCCCGTCGATGACCTCCGCCGGACGCGCGCCCGGGCGATCGACCTTATTGATGACGACAATCGCTTTCTTGCCGAGCGCGAGCGCTTTTTTGAGCACGAAGCGC
>CAYYFY010000254.1:0-3895 GCA_964471035.1 uncultured Eubacteriales bacterium | reverse complement strand
CTTTACTATCAAGGGTCTTCAGCGCTTTTCTTCGCTTGAACTGTCAAAGTCGGGAATATGTAAAGCTTTTTTATCCGGTACTTGACTTCGTGCCGCATTACTTCACTCACAAGTAAGAAAAGAGGCTGTTTTTTTCGAGGTTCATTTTAATCCCCCGTTAAGATTTTTTGTTCAACCGCGAAAAGCGCGAAAAGCGCGAAAAGTCGTTATCTAAAATTTACTCTTTCGTATTACAATTCATCGTATTTGAAACTAAACCGCTAATCTATACATCTATGTATCGTTTTTATCTCGTATTTTTCGCGCTTTTCGCGTGTTTCGCGGTTAAATAAGCCTCTCGTCAAACCACTTCCCAATCCACCGCATCCGCATATTTTTGAATCTGTTTGAATCACTATACAAATAACATAATTGGTGCTCAGCAGGGATGGAGCTGAAGCCCCCCTCTGATATGCGCTCTACAACACATTTGTGGTTTTCCTGCTGTATGTCACAAATACAGTCATAACCGAGGAGTATCGGGCAGAAATATACAGGACTCATTTTATCATCCTTATACGAGACGAGGAACCTGTCCCCATGTCTTGCTCCGATAAATAATATGAGGGCTGTTTTTGACAAAACAACCCTCATAGTTATTATTCGTCTTTTGGCGGTTCGGGGGCGATGATGACACCGTCATTTTCGCCGTCCGGCTGCGCCGAATCCTTCTGTTTACTCGGTTCTGCCGAGTCGTCGGCAAGGTGTTCCGCTTCCTCCGGCTTGCGGCGCGGCTGAGGCTCGCGCCCTTCCATGATGGCGTTGAAATCGGGGCCGTCGAGCTTTTCGTACTCAAACAGGTAATTGGCGACGGCGTCGAGCCTGTCCCTGTGGTCGGTCAGAAGCTTTTCGCAGCGGGCGTAGCACTCGTCTACGATTCTCTTGACCTCGGCGTCGATCTGCGCGGCGACGGTCTCCGAGAAATTGCGGATGTGGTTGTAGTCCTTACCGAGGAAGATTTCGTCGTTGTTCTGCCCGAGCGCGATGGGGCCGAGCAGGTCGCTCATGCCGTATTTCGTGACCATACGCCTGGCGATTTCGGTGGCGCGCTCAATATCGTTCGACGCGCCGCTGCTGATGTCACCGATGACCAGAGCCTCCGCGACGCGTCCGCCGAGCAGGACAATGATGTTCTCAAGCATCTGCTCCTTGGTCACATAGGAGACGTCCTCGTCGGGGCGGTGGAGCGTATAGCCGCCCGCCATACCGCGCGGGATGATAGACACCTGCTGCACCCTGTCCTGCGTGGGCAGATAATACGTCACGACGGCGTGGCCGGACTCGTGATAGCCCGTGAGCTTGATGTCCTTCTTGTTTCTGTGCTTCTGCGATTTCTTTTCGGCGCCCATGAGCACCTTGATGGTCGCCTCGTCGATCTCCGGCATCGTGATCGCCTTTTTATTGCGCTTGGCGGCTAAGAGCGCCGCCTCGTTGAGCAGGTTTTCAAGGTCCGCGCCCGTAAAGCCTACTGTCGAGCGGGCGACGTCCTTCATGACGACGTCGGGTCCGACAGGCTTGTTGCGCGCGTGTACCTTTAAGATATCGACGCGTCCCTGTAAATCCGGATAGCCGACAGTGACCTGCCGGTCAAACCGACCGGGACGTAAGAGCGCCGGATCTAAGATGTCGTGGCGGTTCGTCGCGGCGATGACGATGACGCCCTCGTTGTTGCCGAAGCCGTCCATCTCGACGAGCAGCTGATTTAAGGTCTGCTCGCGCTCGTCGTGACCGCCGCCCATGCCCGCGCCCCTGTGGCGTCCGACCGCGTCGATCTCATCGATAAAGATGATGGAGGGCGAGTTCTTTTTTGCCTGATCAAACAGATCGCGCACGCGCGAAGCGCCGACGCCGACGTACATCTCGACGAAATCGGAGCCGGAGATCGAGAAAAACGGCACGTCCGCCTCGCCGGCGACGGCTCTGGCAAGCAGTGTTTTACCCGTGCCGGGAGGGCCTACGAGCAGCACGCCCTTGGGGATACGCGCGCCGAGCTCGTTGAACTTTGAAGGCTCGCGCAAGAATTCGACGATTTCGGTCAGTTCTTCCTTTTCCTCATCGGCTCCGGCGACGTCCTTAAACGTTGTCTTGCGTTTTTCATCCTTGCCGTACTTGACGCGCGCCCTGCCGAAGCTGACGGCGCGGTTGTTCTCAGCGCTTATAGAGTTCCCCATCTTCTTGACCGAAAAATAGAGTAGCAGCCCCGCGGCTATGAAGAGCAGTACGGTGGGCAGCATACTCGTCCACCACGTGCGCGACGAGCCGGCGATGTAGTCGGCTTTGATCGGTTCATCGGGATGCTTCTCATTATACGCCATCACCCTCTCATGGACATCGGTGATGAACATGTTCACATTGGGCACCGTGTACTTTAATATAGTATCCGGATTTTCCTTAAGGGCATACCGCAGCCCGCTTGAGCCGATATTGAGCTCATACCAGGAAACCTCATCGCTGCTGAACAGCTTGACGATCTCATAATACTCCGTCTTTTTTACGGTGGTTTTCTGAGCTACCGAATAATACGATATAATCAGCACCAGCATCAGCGGGATAACGATATACGGGAGCAGCACCCGCCATCTCTGATTTTTGTTTATGACAATTCACTCCTTATTTTTTGTATATATGCGGCTTCAACACACCGACAAATGGCAGGTTTCTGTAGATTTCCGCGTAATCGAGACCGTAGCCGACCACGAATTCGTTGGGGACACAGGCGCCGACATAATCGGCTTTGAGCGGCACTTCGCGGCGCTCGGGCTTATCTAAGAGCGTGCATACGCGGATATCCGCCGGATTTCTCGCGCGCAGAATCTCGCATATATAGCTCAGGGTTTTGCCGCTGTCGAGTATGTCCTCGATAATCAAGACGTTCTTGCCTTCGACGCTGTTGTCAAGGTCCTTGATGATCCGCACGACGCCCGAAGATTTCATACCCGCTCCGTAGCTCGTAACCGACATGAAGTCGATACGGCATGGTATGGTTATAGCCCGCATCAGATCCGCCATAAAGACCACCGAACCCTTGAGAACGCTGACGAGCAAAAGGTCCTTGCCGCGGTAATCCTCGCTGATCTGCTTCCCCAGCCTACTTACGGTTTCCCTGATTTCCTCCTCGCCGAGAAGTATACTTTCAATGTCCTCAATCATTCAGTCTTTCCCCTTCGACCCGCATCACGGTCATGGTATTTTCGTTTGCCGCGTTCTTTTTATTTGCCCCGAAACCCTGCACCCACACAACGCCCAGGTCGTCGGCGAGCACGGGCAAAAGACTCCGGATACTATTCTCAATATGCTCCTCCGAGAACAGCTTTTTCAGTGATTTTGTCACACCGCGTCTGTTGAGCGTAAGACTGTCGCCCTCTGCGCGTCCGCGCAGGACAAGTCCGCCGCATATCGTATCACAGTCGATGTCGTCAATGGTGAACAATCGGTTAATTTTCGCGCTTTCCTCTTTTTTTGTAATCCGCACCGCGAAAAGACCGTTGTCATAATAAAACGGCAGCCGATCGACGGGCGTCGGCGTCGGCTTCGGCAGCGGACTTACAGACTGTGTCCCAAAAAAACACAGCGTACCGCCGGTAAGCTCAACAAACAGATTTTTCTGAAGCTGCGTTTTCCCTTTGCCGCACAAAACCGCCTCGACGCGTTCGACCGTCCCGTAATCGTGAAAGCGCTCCCCTGTCATCGACTCGTACACCTTAATATACAGGCGGCTTCTCAGCGGCAGCGCGGCGTTCTTCAGCGCGGCGGCGTTAAAAGTATTTTTGCCGCATAGCGCCGCGGTATACAAAGAATCGGAAAGCTCTTCCAAAAACGCCTCGTCCTGTGTATTAAGCTCCGTCAGACGGCGGGC
>CAYYFY010000253.1:0-3896 GCA_964471035.1 uncultured Eubacteriales bacterium | reverse complement strand
CGAAGCTTTCTGAACTGACAACGATTGACGCGACCCTGCCGAGCCACGAAATCGCGAAAATCGCGGAGGAGAGCCGGGAAAACAACGGTATTACTCTTCCGTGCGGGAACGCTTCACTCTGATGATCCACACCGCGCCTAGCACCAACAACACCGCGTAAAGTCCGGCGCAGACCAGCATAAACACCTTGGAAAGGGAGAGGTTTTTCTCAGCTGCCGCCAGTTTCTTTGCCATCGTGTCATAATCATCCGGCGTCGCAGTCGCCCAAACGGCTCCGGCGGTGTATTTCATGAAAACGCCGTCTTTGGCGTCGTAATAATAAAGCCCCTTCATCCCGTCGGGTTTCATGGCGTTTACGATGACCGTGTCGCCGCCGTCGCCGACAAACGCCGCAATCTGTTCGCCGTCAATTGACGTATTTTGCAGAACATAACCCGCGGGAACAGCCGCACCGGATTCCATTTCGAGTATGACGTAGGTGACGGCTTTGGTCGATACGGTCTTATATTTTGTGAATTTAGCGGACGGCGCGTCGTACATGAACCAGACCTTTTCGCCTGAGGGGCTGAGCAGGCACACGAGCGTGTATACCCCGCCGCGCGCCGCGTAAGCCTTGAGCGTCTGATTGTCATAGGTTACATTAGTCGCGGTAAAATTCTTGCCAGGCGCCTTTAATCCCTCGTAAACCGGTGTGTATGTAACCGCGCCGACGGTGATCTGAAACCCCTTAAGCGGCGACTCGCCGCGCGTGACAGTGATTTTATAAACCTTTTGTTTACCTGACGGAGCGGTCACGGTAACGGCAATGGTGTTGTCGCCGACTTGAAGCGCCGTCGAGGACAGCGTCTTTACCGAATGTGGATTTGCCGTCTGTGCGCTGACGACAAGGCTTGTCGTCGTATAATCGACGCTGACCGCGTAGGCTGTCCTTGACGGGGAAAACGCGGGTGACAGCGTGCCGGGGGATATTTGCAGGGAGCTTAAGTCCGCGTTCGACGCGGCGGCGCTTGTCACCCTCTCCGTCGTTCCAGACGAGGTACCGGTGCCGGAGGACGGCTTTGTCGTCGCTTTCGTCGTATCTTCCGGTTTTTCCTTGATTTTTATGATGGCGGAAGCGTCCGACACAGCCATTTTGGAAATGGCGGCTGCCGAAACAATATCAATAGTGTTGGTGGAGACAGCGGTCGAACCAACCTTGAGCGTTTTGAAGGTCACGGTCTGGGTGAAGGTTTTGACATTCTCACTGTCGCGGGAGCCTACAAACTGCAGCACTCCCGCGCCGCCGCCGTCGGCTCCGCCGACATACTGCAGCATGCTCTTGTCATACTTAAGATGAATATTCCACGAGCCGATCCCTTCGCTGGCGGTATATTTTATGGTCACCTTGACGTTATCCCCGAGCGTCACGCCCGAAGAGGACAAAATAATGACCGCCGAAGCGGAACCAGCGGCTAAAGACGCGGGCATAAGCAGGGTCAGCGCCAGCAAAACGGCGCACAATACGGATACTACTCTTTTCATGGACAATCCCTTCTAAAATTATGATTGCTCTATCGTATAGGTTTTCAGGATATGCTTTCTCACCATGAGCAGGTCAACCGCGCCGATACCCGAATCCCTGTCGGCATCGGCGGCTAAAAGACACGCGCCCTTCAGCGTATATCGGCCGAGTATGTTCTTTCTGACCATGAGCAAGTCAACCGCGCCGATACTGCCGTCTCCGTCAACGTCGCCGCGTATCAGAACCGTGTAGGCGGTTAAATCGCCGCCGACATTCAGCTTTAAGGTACAGCCCGTCCCAACAACGCCGGATGTCATCTTTTGCCCCGCGCTGTCATACAGGGCAGCCGAAGCGCCGCCGTACAGACCGAGCTTTGTAATGAAATCGGCTACGGATGTCTGCGGCTGTACGCCGGATATCTGAGCGTTCTTGCCCGAAGTCAGCAAATAGCTTGTCTTATAACCGGCGGGCGCGGTTGCCCATTGCGTCGTTGCGGTCACAGGCGGCTTAGTGGTCGGCGGTTTGGTTGTCGCGGGCTTGGTCGCCGCGGGTTTGGTCGTCGCGGGCTTGGTCGCCGCGGGTTTGGTCGTCGCGGGTTTGGTGGTGGTCGGGGTTCCCCCGCTCCCGTTTAAGACGACAATCAGCGTATAACTCCGCACCTTGCCGTTAACGGCGGTCACCTTAATTTTCAGCGTATTCTTCCCGCCCGACAAAGGCACTGTCCCTACGCTGCCGCTGACAAGCGCTTTCGCGTTGACCGGCACGGCAGTCACTTTTATACTTTTGATATTGCCGTTTATGATCAGGTTGTATGTTGTGTTCTTCGACTCGATCTCAAAGGTAGGCGTGAGGCTGAAGCCGCTGACCGACAGGGATTTGAGAAGGTTGTTCGGGCTGCCCTTCTGTGCCGGAAGGGGGCATTTGTTTGCGGGTATGTTGTTATACACCGGTATGGAAAAGGTCATGGACTGGTCAAGGATGCCAAGTTCTTTATAGGTGTCGTACATGATGGACGCTTCGCTCGCCGCGGCGGAGATATTGGTCATATACTGATGCCAATACAAGTTGCCGTCGCTCGCGTCAACATCGAATTTCTGGAGATAGAGAGTATTCTGCCCGATGGAAATATAATTTGCCGCGATGTATTTCGCCCCGCCGACAATTGCCTTGTACCGTGTATTCCACGGGATTAAGTACTTCGTCTTTGAAGCCGCCGACAGGCTGCCGCCGGTCTTGGCGAACTTGAGTCCCTTGAGCACGGGATTCGCGCCGCTCGTCGCTCCGATATTGTAATAATTGTAAATGCCCACATAGCCGGAAACCGTGCCGCTCACAGAGGATGAGCCTCCCCGCCCGACCTCCTGGATGGTGCGCGAAACCAAGTGATAGGGACTGACCTTCGAGGCTTTGGCGGCTTCTATATACGCCTTTGTATAGGAGATTTCCTTGGAGCCGTTCACGATATAGACACCGTCCATAAACGTGCCCGACAGCATCGCCTCTACTCCGGCGGCCTTCTGATTCACCGCGTCGTAATACAGCGCCTCAAACTGGAATATATTTTTTTCATCGAGGAAATTACGCGGATCGATGTAATGTTTGACGACGCCGTCAGCCGCCTGATACCAGCCGCCGCCGTCAAGCGGAATGTAGGTATCGGTGCTCCAGTCATAAGCGCCCTCGGCGGTTGAGCGGTAGGAAAGAACCGAGGAACTTGTCAGACTGCGCCCGAGCACCGTTTCGTTTTTGATGACGGTGTTCCAGTCAAGTCCTGTTTTAAAAGCCTTGAAAACCCAGTCGGGATGCTGCAAATGCAACGCCCTTAACTGCGGCTTATAGCTGTTGGGAAACCCAGCGATGGATTCTTCAAAATCCTTGGAAAGCTCGTCGTTCACGGGCTGTATAGTGACCGTGACATAATCTGATCGGACATAGCCGGTCAAGGTCTGACCGTTAAAGGTAAAGGTAACCTTATACCATTCCTGTGTCCCGCCGTCAGTACCGCTCACGGTATCGAGGATCGTCATGGCTGCCCCCGCAGTCAAAAATACCGCATTGCCGTTCTTGTCCTTAAGAATCGGTTTATTGGTTCCCGGTCCCTCGCGCACATTGAGGTTCGACGTCACGGCGGACGACACCGTCCCGTTCAGGACAGATTCGATGCCGCGCGTCGTCTGCATGCCGCCTATGTAAATAAAAAGTATGACGGCACACAGCGTTAACGCCCCTATTTTTTTTGACATAATCCGTTTCATTTCTTCACCATATGACATCCATCGTGCGTTTTCTCAATATATAGTGTATCATACAGAAAAATGAGTGTCAACTATTACTTCTGCTTAACAGTAGGCGATTTTTGCCGCCGTATTTTTGTTGTCAGGCAAGGCGGCTGAAC
>CAYYFY010000252.1:0-3899 GCA_964471035.1 uncultured Eubacteriales bacterium | reverse complement strand
CTCGGCGAACACATACTTTCGATGGGTTTCGGTTTTTCCCTCAACAAGAGGTCTTAAGGATTGGCTGAAATGGTCATGCGTTGACGGCGCGTTCGCGTAATCGAGAACGGTCGCGTACAGATCGAGCATTTCGACAAGGTTTTCGTTTACGCCGGACTTTACGGTTTCGTCCTTCGGCGGCTTGAGGAGCATCGGCACGTTCGTAAGACAATCCGGAAAACAATTCTGCGCCTTCTCCACAAGACCGTAATCGCCCGTGTAGTCGCCGTGGTCGGAAACGACCATAATCAGCGTATCGTCATAGATACCCTCTTTTTTCAGCGCGTCCGTCAGCTGCCCGAACAGGTAATCCGATTTTGAAACCATGCCGAGATATACGGCGCGCAGCTTGTCGAATCTGTCCTCGCTCCACTTTGAAACGCCGAGACCATCGAGGAGCCCGTATTCCATACTCGGCTTTCCCTCGTTTCCTGTCAGCGAGGGGATTCTTTTTTGGAGCTTCGACATATCGATATTGTCGAGGAATTTCTGTTCGGTTTTATACGGCGGATGCGGATTGTTAAGCCCTAAAAACATAAACAAAGGCTTGTCCTTCGGCCTGTTTTTTATGCGCCGGATTGCCGCTTCTGTATAGGCGCAGTCGTTGTCGCGGCTGATGCCGTCGGCGTTGTCCGTTTTTATAACGCCCTGATAAAAGCTGAAGTAGGTGTCGCTGCCTTTTTCGCCGCGCGGCTCGGCTCTGTCATGCAGAGAATTGCCAATCGTATAGGAACACTCGTCCATGCAGGTGTTGAGCCATTTGGTATCCTGACCCGCGAATATATCGCCGCGCCCCGACGCCCAGACATAATAGCCGCTGTCTTTAAGGTCCTTAAACAGATTGTTTTCGCCGTTTCGTAAAAGATAATTCATCGTTCTGTGACCGCGCGTATGCGGATACAGACCGGTAAGAAACGAACAGCGCGAGGGGACGCAAACGGGATTCTGGCAAAAGCAGTTCGAAAACGAAGCGCCCTCGGCGGCAAGGCTGTCAAAATGAGGCGTACAGGACGCCCCGTTACCGAGATGGTGAAGCGCGTCGGCGCGCATCTGGTCGGGATTGAAGATGATGATGTGCGGTCTTTTACCCATAACCGTTGCCCCCTTTCCTGTTTTTCGGCATTTCTATTTCAGCATCCCATGGTATATACCGAGCCAAAGGGGAAGGGTATAGGTGGTTGAGGATTCCAAACAGCGGGGATCATAACCGGAATCGAGCAAATACGAGCTGTTGTTATACTTATGAAGAGAGCGTTCATCGGGTGCGGCGACCGCCCAATCCAGCTGTGTAACAATAAGTATGTAATTGATAATGTCCTCCGTATCGGATTCGGCGGTCAGTTCCGGAAGCTGAGTCCCTTCTGAGAGCGCATACGACAGCGTTGTGTGGGTTCCCAGACCCAAAGACGTGAGATCAAGTGCGGCAATATCGTCACGGTTTTTGTTTGACGCGAGGTAACAGACCGTATCGGCGGGGTGACGGCTTAAAGACCACGCGGCGGTTTTCAGAATGTCGTTACCGTAAGCATCCGTGACGGTTTTATCCGGATAAGCAAGCTGATAAATATAATACCAAAGCGGATTTTCACTGTATTTGACGGAAACCCACCAGTCCTCAAGCGCCAAATGGTAGTATGACAGCAAATCAGCGTCATTTTCAAGTTGAAACAGCACATAAAACGAGAGCATGGCCATCTCCTCGTCGGAATAGTTGAGCACTACCCGTTTGAACGTTTCCATCACTTCGCTGTAACTCAAGAGATTTACTGCCGCGGCAAGGGTTGGCGAAGCTTCTTTCTCTAGGGTATACGCGATCGTCGCCTGCATACGCTCGGCATACTGCGCGGCGGTTTTCGCGTATTCAAAGGCAGGATCGAGCGCAAGCATCCGATATTCATTTTCCCACTTTTCATAGCCCGTTACATAGGACGCAACCTTAAAAATACTGAGCACCACCAGCGCGTGCAAAGGAACAAGCGGGATGGCGGAGCTTGTGCAGAAGGAATCGCGGCTGAAGTTCGACCATGTCGTCGGCTGACCGCTTCCGTCGGTGAGCATATACCCGTTGTCCGCAAGGTGCTGCGCCAGATTATCCGCCGCGGTGACGAGGATTTCTTTAAGTACAGGGTCCTCCGGCGCCAGTATATCATAAATCAGTTTGAATATGAACATATGCCCGATAAGCTCGTCGGCGCTGGTATCGCCCTTGTAAATAATATCATCAGCCGTGTAGCCGGAACCGATCAGGCTGTCCCACAAACGCTGTGGAATTTCACCCGACGCGTCAACGGTAACCCCGCGCAGATTCTCGTTGTTGAGGAGGTAACCCTGATGATGCTCGTTTAAGTCCGAAACGCCGGTCGCGGTTTTATCGGCGTTAACGCTCCAATAAATATTGCCGTGAGTGTTGTTGTTCTCCTCTTTGAGGGAATAGGTTCTCGCCACAAAGCCCTTTAGCAGACGGGTCTGTTTCGCGTACTCTGTACCGGCGTTCGCGCTGTCGGCGGGATTTGACCAGGCATTGGTATCGAGCGCGGCGTAATAACCGTCGTTCATCAGCATATCACCCGAGCCCGTGAGTGTATAGCCGAGATAACCGGTATCGAAAAGAACGGCGGGACTCTGTGAGGGGATATATACCGCGCCGTTGCCGCCCGCTTTCAGGGCGTCAGCCGAAAGCCAGCGGTCTTTAGTCTCCCCGGGGAGGGTACCGTTGAGCTGCCGGCGGATATAGCTATTCGTCGTGCCCGTTCTCATGGAAATGTAATGCAGCATCAAAACGGCTTCGGCGGACCGCGTCGCCGCCAGCCGCGCCTGCTCAATCTGAGCTGCCGACGCGTTCGGGTCGCCGCGTAAGAAAGCATAACGCATCAGCTCGCCCGCCCCGTACATGGAGGTCCACAGTCCGTCGTTGTCGGATTCCTGCGGGTGCCACGCGTTATTATAATAATAGGATTCCGCGACCATACCGCGCCGGTTGATATTACTTTGTGTGACGCCGCTCATGGTTTCGGCTTTTTGTATCGAACTCATTTGAACCATGGAAATGTGGGTGAAGCCGTTGTCCATCACCGTCCAGATACCGTTCTCACCGTCCGGTAAAATCGCCAAGACCTTGCCGTCGGTTGTGTCGGCGCCATAGAAATACCGGTCTCCCATAAAACGCTGTTCGCGGTCCCGCGGTGTCGGAGCGTTCTCATCGGCGCGTAAGACCCCGTAATCGGTTATCGTCCACACCGCGCCGTCTGCCGTGACCGCTTGCTGACAGCCCGCATAATCAGCCGTCAAAACAGAGGCGGGTACCTCGGTGCTGCCCCTAGCGTATCTTGTCACAATTTTTTGAAGATTTTGAACCTGAGCCGCGGCGTCGCCGCCGTAGTTTTGAACTAATTGCCTTTCTTCGGTTTTGGTCGGCGTCGCCACCACATTGAGCGTCACCGTATCGGACAAATTACCCGACACAGCGGTGACAGCCGCCTGACCGATACCCGTCGCGGTTACTCTGCCAAACGCGTCAACCACGGCGACATCACCCGGGGACGCGCTGTAACAAACAGCGCCGGTCTGCTCTTTGTCTTTGAAAATACAGTCGAGCGTGCGGCTATCGCCCACGTCCATCTCAAAGCTTTCGGGCACAAGGATGCGCAGGTTTTTTTCAGGCGAATCAAATAATGAGGAGAGAGAGCCGAGAATCATGATGAGTGAAAGCAGAAATGATATAATACGGTTGATCATAGATGTCACCCCTATGGTCTTATTTGGTATCGTTCTCTTTTATAGTACCACATCGTTGTATACATTACAACCCGTCTTTAGATATTAACACCATAAAAGTTTAGACGCTAAATCCCAAAAGTGAA
>CAYYFY010000251.1:0-3903 GCA_964471035.1 uncultured Eubacteriales bacterium | reverse complement strand
TTTTGTCTGCATTTTTTTCGTCCACTTCTTATCGAAGTTTGTCAGGAATTTCTTAACAACGCTCGAAGGCGCTTCGCCAATATAGAATTCATAGGTATCCGGAAAAATGAAACCCTCCAGCGCTTTGAAACGGTCACCTTTATTGTTGACGCTCTTTAAGAACGTAAACTCGTTCGAAAAATCAATATTGTTGATCGTCTGGAAGAAGGCGGTCTTGGTGCAGACATTATAATTCGCGAGCTTATCGCCGATCTGGTTTATCGTCCATCCCTCGGGGAAGGTCAGCGTTACGGTCTCGGTCGTCGTGGCGGCTACTTTCGTTTTGGTCAGCATTTTTTCAAGACCCATATCGGGACTGAAGGTATAGACGCCGGAGGTATACCCCGCGTCCTTGATACCGATAACCTTGGCAAAGAGCTTGCAAGCGGTGGAATTGGTTATGAGTCCGTAATCATCCAGTGTATTGATGACGCTGTTTGTGTCGTCCTCCCCGTTGATGGTCACCTCAATGACCGTGTCGTCTTTGGGAATGCCGAGAATATCGTTTATACCCGTAACGACATAAGTGATAATTATAAAACTGCAAACGACGATGATTGCCAGAACAGCGGCAAGCGACGAGAAGGTCTTCAAGTACCATTTCCCCTTAATCTCGCGCTGCATGAACTGTTGATAATGAGATGCTTTTTTATCGCGCGGGGGCGAAGGCGGTACCTTTTTTTCGATTTTAATTGTCTTTGGAGGGTTCTGCTTTTCTAAAACCCCGCCCTCTGACGCGCGGCGGTTCGACTGAGGCGGATTGGAAAAATAGACCTCGCCGCTGAAATGCTCAGGCTCCTCTTTATCAATGTTGAGCGAAAAGTTTTCCACACGTTTTTTCCGGCTGACCTCAGAGCGCGTAATGTCCGGATCGAACGGCGGCGCCTTGCTGTCATATGTGCTTTTCAGCTCTTCCTCTTCCCCATAAGTTTTCAGAAGATCGTCCAGCGGATCGTCCGAAGGTTTTCTCTTGTCATCCATTGGTCGCTTCCTCCATTTTCGGTATAGTGACGATTTCTTTTTCCGTAACTAGTATTTGTACCGTCCTGTCGTATTTTCCGTGCGGCAACGCGTCGTAGAGGCATTGTGTATAACACATTCCCGCAGTCATTCCCTGATATTGATTCAAAAACCGGTCGTAATATCCCTTGCCGTAGCCTAAGCGAAAACCCTCTCTGTCAAAGGCAAGCGCCGGAACGATACACAGCGCGCTTTTTTGATCGCCGGTAACCAGCGCGCAGCCGCCGTCGGGCTCAAGTACATTAAAATGACCGGGCGAAAGTTCAAAAAGCGACCGGATCACATAAAAACTCATCCGGCTTGCCCCGTCCTCACAGCGCGGGACGGCTACGGTCCTGCCCGATTCCAGCACCGAAGCGATCAAGTGTATCGTATCAATCTCCGCGGGCGTCGATACATAGCATAAAATCGTCTGCGCTTCCCGAAAAGCCCACAGATTCATCAGCCTGTTCTGAATTTTCCGGTCAAGAGCGCTTTTGGTTTCTATGGGCATCGACTGTCTGAACTGCTTAAGGTCCGCCCTGAGCCTGCTCTTCTCCGGACGGATGTCAACAACTCTGTCCATACATCGCGGCGTAGACCTTGTCGGCGGTTTGTTGATCTGTAAGCGCCGCGGCGACGGTTTTTGCGAACTCCAGCGTCACGCCTGCCGCTCTGGCGGTGATGACAGTATCCGAAACGACAACCGGCTCGGACGCTAATATCGCTCCCGTGAGCTTATCCTCATGCCCGGGATAGCAAACGGCTTGTTTACCCTCAAGCAGGCCGAGCTGCCCCAATACGGTCGGCGCGGCACAGATGGCGGCAATCAGCACGTTGTTTTCCGCGGCGAACAACAGCGCCTTTTTCACGTCCTCGGACGCGGCAATCTGCTTTACGCCGCTTAAGCCGCCGGGCAACACAATCGCGGTCAGTTCATCGGTCAGTTTAACGTGTTCTGTCAGAAGATCCGCTTCGACCAAAATGTCGTGCGCGCCGACGACGGCACGGTTGCCTACGGCGACTGTCGCGACCTCTATCCCCGCTCTGCGCAGAAAATCAATCGTCGCGATCGCTTCCATTTCCTCGAAGCCGTCGGCAAGATATACATAAACCATACATACCGCCCTTTCTTTCTTTGGATACTATATGTATTTTTTCATCTGTTCATACAGATTGTCCGCGATTTCCTCTACCGAAAGCGGCAGTCCGTTTTCAGCGCAGGGGACGACCATCCAGTTATACCGCTTCGACGCGTAAAGCGCCGCTTCGCGGCAGATCGATAAAAACGCCGTATCCGCCTCGTGAACGTCCTTTTTATTCTCATCACCGCTGTACCGCGCACTCATGAGTTTCTGCGACACTTCGACGGGCATATCGAGAAACAACACCAAATCGGGTTTCGGAAGCCCGATTTTCCCGTATTCATAATCCATGAGCCAGTCGAGAAATCCATCCCACTCGCTCCTAGGTAGTTTTGACAGCTGGTAAATGGCGTTTGATGTCGTATAGCGGTCGGCAAGAATGAGCTTGCCACCGTGGTAGTCGTTACCCCAAACCGTTTTATATGACGCGAAACGATCGACGGCGTAAAAGCTCGACGCGGCGTAAGCGTTAACCTCGGACGCGTTTTTGCCAAACGCGCCGCCGAGATACAGTTTGACGAGCGCGCTCGAGGGGCTGTCATAATCGGGCAGCTTGATGCGGCGGTAATCGGCGCCGCAATCAGAAAGCTTCTGACAGATGCACGCGATCTGCGTTGTCTTACCGCTGCCGTCAAGACCTTCTATGACAATCAGTCTGCCCATTTTAATAGGTCAGAATGACCGCACAAACGACAAGCGTTTCGTCATGGTCGTTTTTCAGAGAATGGGCTTCAGAGCCAAGACAAAGGCACGAATCACCCTTATAAAGCGTAACAATCTCGCCGTTGTCGTCATAGGTGGCCGTTCCCTCGATCACATAAAAAATTTCTTCCTCGTTTTCGTGGACATGACCGCCGATTGAACAGCCCTTTTCAAGCGTCAGCGTCGCGACAAGGCGCGCGGCGCCCTTGTACTCGCCCTTTTCAATCAGCGTGGTCATGAGCACCTCTCCGTCTCCCCCGCGCATATTGACCTTCGTTTCGCGGTTCATTTCTTCGGCTCGTTTGATCATAAACACACACCCCTAACAGTTAATTATTACCACAAAACTATTTAAAAAGCAAGATGTACCGCCATTTGTTCTTTTTTTGTAACAATTTCAGTACGCGTTAAGGCGACACCGCACAAAAAATGCGCGGTGTCGCCTTTTATTTTATAATAGATCTCTCATTTTCTTAAGCGCCGACTTTTCCTTGCGCGACACCTGTACCTGCGACATCTTCAGCACCTTTGCCGTCTGCGCTTGCGTCATTCCCGAAAAATAGCGCAGTCGAATCAGCGCCGCTTCCTCGGGCGGCAGCCCCTCGATACAAGACGCCAGCGTGAGCCTGTCCACAAAATCCTCGCGCCCGTCCGCGCCGACAATGTCCATCTGCACCTCGTTATCCTCGCCGTCGATCACCGTCAGCGACAGCGGCGGGATGACGGCGCCCAGCAGCTCGGCGGTTTCGAACACGGACAGTCCGGCTTTTTCGGCAAGCTCTGAGACGGAGGGTTCCTCGCCTATCTCGGCGGTTATACTATCTTTCAGGCGCAGCAGTTTAATGGCGTTTTCCTTTTGCGTGCGCCCGATCTTCACGCTGCCGCCGTCGCGGAATATACGCTTGATTTCGCCCAGAACAGCCGGTACGGCATACGTCGAAAAAGCAAAACCGCGTGACTTGTCAAAGTTGTCGGCGGCTTTTATAAGCCCGACGCACCCTGCCTGAAACAGGTCGTC
>CAYYFY010000250.1:0-3908 GCA_964471035.1 uncultured Eubacteriales bacterium | reverse complement strand
TTATAATAAAAAAGAGGTTTCTATTGAATCGGAATGTTGGGAAACATTCGATGTGTTTTACGGCGCGTGCCGCAAAGAGGAAACGCCCGAAATGCCGGTCGCTGTCCTTGAGCTTGCTGAAAGACGGCGCACGATCAAGACCCTCGACGGGGCGCTGCAGATTGAAACACCGGACGAGGTTCTCAATACGATGACCCGCTATGCGAAAATACGCGCGTCGGAGAGCATATTCCGCACAAAAAACGGTCTGATGCACTCGCCGGGCGGCGGCGGATACTACGCCGCGCTGTGGACCAACGACCAGTGCGAGTACGTCAATCCGCTGTTCGGTTATCTAGGGTATGAGACGGGGCGCGAAGAAGCGGTCAACTGCTACCGCCTGTATGAAAAATACATTACCCCCGACAAGGCGCTTATCACAAGCATCATTGCCGAGGGCGACGGCATCTGGCACGGAGCCAAGGATAGGGGCGACAGCGCGATGTACGCCTACGGCGCGTCGCGGTATTTGTTATCAGCGGGGGACAGAGTCCTTGCCGAAAGCTTTCTGCCCGCCATTCGTGACTGCCTGAAATTTACGCTGTCGCAGAGGACAAAGAGCGGTATCATAAAAAGCGACAGCGACGAGCTTGAAAACCGCTTTGAGAGCGGCAGCGCCAATCTCTCGACATCGTGCCTCGCCTATGACGCGCTGATAAGCGCCTCATATCTGGAGCGCGCGCTCGATAACGCGGCAGAAGCCGACGCGTATCAGTGCGAAGCCGTTGCGCTGAAAAGAGCGATTGAAAGCCATTTTGGCACCAATGTAGAGGGCTTTGACACTTACCGCTACTGCGCCGAGGAAAAAGCGCTGCGCTCATGGATTTGCTTGCCGCTCGTCGTCGGTATTTTCGACCGCGCTGCGGCGACGAAGGACGCGCTGCTTTCGGATAAGCTGCGCCGCGGCGCGGGTCTTGTGACGAGGAGCGGCGAAGAAACCTTCTGGGACCGTTCGACTTTGTACGCGCTGCGCGGTCTTTTTTACGCCGGTATGGCTGACGATGCCGTCGAGCTTCTCAGCACCTATTCACGGTCACGCCTTTTAGGCAGTCATATCCCGTACGCGGTCGAGGCGTGCCCAGAGGGCAATCAGGCGCAGCTTTCCGCCGAAAGCGGGCTGTATCTGCGGATATTCACCGAAGGAATACTCGGATACCGTCCGACCGGTTTACGCAGCTTTGAACTCAAGCCGCAGCTCCCGTCCGGCTGGGATACGTTCAATGTAAAAAATATCGCGGCGCACGGGACGGTGTTTTCGGTTGTGGTCACGCGGACAGAAAAGGGATACCGCATCGCGCTTTCGGATGGCCGAAGCTTCGGTATTCCCGCCGGAGAGGCTGTGTCCGTTACGATATAATTTTAGAAAATTATTGCTATTTCGACGGAAAAATGATACAATCATTGAAGTTTTTACTTATGAAAATTTTCGCGCAGGTAAGGGAGGAATAAGTATGTCTAAAGCCATGGAGGTCGTCGGAAAGACCCTCAAAAGCAGAATGATCCGCAAGAGTAAAAAGCTCATGAAGGAAAGCCCCGCCGTGCCGATCCCGCCGGGCAGGTATGATAAAATCGACAAGCCCGTGTCCGATCATTTCACGGTAGGGTTCGCCAAGGCTGACGTCATGCCCGACGACATCCCGCAGAAAAAATACTATATCGCCGGTTACAGCGCCTATAATCCGGCAAAGGGCATCAACGACCCGATGACGGTCAGCGCCATCTACATAGACGACAATTCAGGACGCGGCGGCGTCGTGTTCGTGTCGGTTGACAGCGTCGGTCTGTCACGCTACGACGTCAATCTTGCCCGCGAGAATTTGATGCAGTTTTGCCGCGAGACAGGCTGCCGCAGCGTCAACATCTGCAGCACGCACAACCACGCCGGAATCGACACCATCGGTATGTGGGGACCCCTCCCGCGCTCCGGACGCGACAAAAAATATATGGACATACTGCATAGGGGCATCACCGACGTGGTGCTGCGCGCCTACAAGGACCGCCGCGACGGCGACCTGTTCTACGGCAAGAAGGAGAGCGAGGAAATTCAGCGCGACTCCCGTCTGCCGCACGTTTTCTGCAAGGATTTAACAAGGCTTCGCTTTGTGCCGAGTGACAAGAGCCGCGAAGTCTGGATGCTCAACTACGCGTCGCATACCGAGTCGATGCTCGGTCACAACAACTTGGCCAGCGCCGACTTTGCCACCTATCTGCGCCGCTCCGTTCTGGAGCAGACCGGCAATGAGGTCATTTACTTCGTCGGCGCCATCGGCGGTCTTATCCGTCTGAAGGAGCTTGACCCCGACAATATCAAGTCCACGATCATGGGCGGCGAATCTTTAGCGCGCACGGCGGTGGCTATTGAGGACGAGCGCAGATTAGAGCCGGTCGTCAATATGCTCAGGCAGGAGTATTACTCTCCGGCGGATAACTATCTGCTGGCGAACCTCTGCGAGCTCAACATCGTCAAGAACGACAAGTTCGGCTCCGAAAAAAGCTCAATCGGTCTTGCCATCAAGACAGAGATGACCTATTTCGAGATCGGCGACCTCACTATGCTGCTTTTACCCTCCGAGCTGTTTCCGGAGCTCGCCTACGGCGGGTATTTGAGCGCCGAGGAGTCTGCCGAGGGCAAGTCGCCTGACATTAACCCGATCCCGCTCGTAGACATCGCGGGCGACAAAAACCTGCTTATCTTCGGCGTCAGTAACGACTTCACCGGCTATGTCGTCCCACCCAACGACTTTTTGCTCAACGCCAAGGTTCCCTATATGGACAGGGCGAAGGACAGGCTCGACAGGGGACATTATGAGGAAACAAACTCATTGGGACCGCAAACCGCCAAAACCATCGCTGATACGTTCCGGGGCATCATGGATTCCGTGGGCGCGTATACGGCGGCAAAGAAATAAAATCCCGCAAAAAAATCGGCTTACCGCGCTTTTACGGTGAGCCGGTTTTAGTGTATTCGTGAGGTGTTTTTCATTTATCTTGCCATCTGCGACGACGAGCGTACCGAGCTCGAATATCTGACAAAGCTTGTCGCCCGCTGGTCTGCGGCGCGCGGCATAGCTTCGCGCGTCAAAACCTTTCCGAGCGCGGAGGCGTTTTTATTCAGTTATGCCGAAGACAAGGGTTATGACGTGCTGCTTCTAGACATTCAAATGGAAAACGTGGACGGTATCGAGCTTGCCAAACGCGTAAGAGCCGATAACGAGGCGGTTCAGATTATCTTTGTCACGGGATATCCCGATTATATTTCAGAAGGCTACGAGGTATCCGCGCTGCACTACCTTATTAAACCGGTCGAGGAAAGTAAGCTTTTCGGGGTGCTCGACAGGGCATACAAAAACTTAAGCAGGCAGGAGCGTTTTGTCCTGTTCGACAGCGGCGGCGAAAGTATCCGTACCGCGGTTTCGGATATTGTTTACGCGGAGGCTTTTTCCCATACCGTCGTTGTCAAAACAGCGTCGGGCTCTATTGAAGTTAAAAAGACAGTAGGTGAGGTTGAGAAACTGCTCGGCGACGGCTTTGTGCGCTGCCACCGTTCGTATATCGCCGGACTTAAGCATATCAGCCGTATCACCAAAACCGATGTGTTGCTGGACAACGGAGCGTCGGTTCCGCTTTCAAGGCGCTTATATAACGAGGTGAACCGCGCTTTTATTAATTATTACAAGGGGGAAGTACAATGAGCCTTGCCGATTTTCTGTTCGGAAAGATGATCGACAGGCGTATCGCCGCCTATCAGGACGACCTGATCGCCAAACACTGCGAGGAGGTACAGAACATTTACGCGTTGATGCGCGGCTGGCGGCACGACTATAAGAACCATATCGCGGTCATGAGGGCGTCGCTTGAAATGGGGAACC
>CAYYFY010000249.1:0-3919 GCA_964471035.1 uncultured Eubacteriales bacterium | reverse complement strand
AGCAGAAAAGTATTTGCTTGCCAACGCAAAGCCTTTATAATTAATGCCTACTGAGATTTTCAGTTATTCAGTAAGCCCTAATGAAAATGAAATGGAGATGATCGGTTGAAAAAGGTGTTATGTATCGGCAGCGTTACCGCCGATGTACTCGTAAGCCCCGCAGACAGCATCCCAAAGCCCGGCACGCTGCGCTTTGTCGATTCCATCACCACCCATGTGGGCGGATGCGCCGCCAACGCCGCTATTGATCTGGCTAAGCTCGGCGTGCCTGTCGCGCTGTCGTGCATGGTCGGCGACGACCCCTTCGGCGGCTTTATAACAAAAACCGCTGCGGATTACGGCGTGGATATACATGGCGTCGTGCAGAAAGCGGGGCTTGCCACCACGGTTTCCGTCGTCTGTATCGGCTCAGACGGCGAACGCAGCTTTATGTATTATCCCGGCTCGACCTCGGCTTTTACAAAAGAGGATATTTCTATAGAAACGCTCGACGCGTGCGACATTGTATTCGTAGCGGGCGCGATGCTACTGACCGCGTTCGACGGCAAGCCCTGTGCCGCGCTTTGCGCCGAGGCTAAGGTTAAAGGGAAAATAACCCTTTTGGACACCGCGTGGGATTCGGAGGATATCTGGCTGCCGAAAGTCATAGATGTCCTGCCGTATCTTGACTGGTTTATGCCGAGCGTAGAGGAAGCCGCACGCTGTACGGGAGAAACCGACCCGCTAAAAATGGCGGACGCGTTCTTTGCTATGGGCGCTAAAAATGTCGTCATAAAGTTAGGCAAGGACGGCGCGCTGATCTGTCCGTCCGGAGAAACGCCGGCAGTACTGCCCACCTACACCTGTATAAAACCGAAAGACACCACCGGCGCGGGAGACGCGTTTTGCGCCGGCTTTATCGCGGGTCTCGCGCAGGGCTTTGAGCCTATGAAAAGCGGGCTCTTCGCCAACGCCGTGGGAACGCACTGCGTCATGGACGTCGGCGCGTCCGCAGGCGTCAGATCCATCGAAGAAACGCTGCTGTTTATGAACACGCACAAGGAGGGATAATTTGAAAAGAGAAGAATACGAAAGCGCCTGTCTTAGAGCACTCGCGCTGTATGAAAAAGCGGGCATCGTACTGACGCCCGAGGAAAAGAATAATCTTGAGGTAGCGGACTTCGGTTTGTCCGATCTTGAAAATACGGGGCTTGAGATTGTCACCTATATCAATACCGACTTTTACTGCGCCAAAGAAATGGTGTTGTTCCCCTTTCAGACCTGTCCGGAGCACGCGCACGTGCCGTTTTCGGGCTATAGCGGCAAACAGGAGACCTTCCGCTGCCGGTACGGGCTTGTGTATCTGTATGTGGAGGGCAAACCTGCCGCCGCGCCTCGCGCCAAAGCGCCGAACGGCAGCTATACGGTATGGCATGAGATCGTATTAAACCCCTCGGAGCAATATACAATAGCCCCCAATACAAAGCATTGGTTTCAGTCGGGAGAGGACGGCGCGGTCATCTCCGAATTCAGTACGAAAAGCTATGACGAATACGATGTTTTCACCGATCCCGCGATAAAACGTATTCCGAAAATCGAGGACTGACGGAAAGGAAACGCCCATGCTGGTAAATCTCAACGAGGTATTGAAGGACGCGCAAAAAAACCGCTACGCGGTCGGTATGTTCAACACGGTCAATCTGGAAATGGCAAAAGGCGTTCTGGCTGCGGCAGAAGAAGCCCGCTCGCCGGTCATTATAGGAACCGCGGAGATCCTGCTGCCCTTCGCCGGTCTTGAGGAGCTCGCGTCTATGCTTTTGCCGATGGCAAAAAGAGCGTCTGTCCCCGTCGTGCTGCACTTCGACCACGGGCTGACGCGCGGCTGTATCATAAAGGCAATCGAACTGGGCTTTACATCGGTCATGTACGACTGCTCCACGCTGGAATACAGAGAAAACCTGACCGAGGTTAAAACCCTGACAGACCTTGCGCATCGCCGCGGCGTGTCGGTCGAGGCGGAGCTCGGACATGTCGGCGATAATGAAAACAGCGCCGAGAGCGCGGCGGACAGTCACAGCGTATACACCGAACCGGCGCAGGCAAAAGCGTTCGCCCTTGAGACGGGAATCGACGCTTTAGCGGTCGCCGTCGGCACGGCGCACGGCGCGTATAAGAGCGCCCCGAAGCTGGAATTTAACCGGCTTACGGAGATACGCCGCGCCACCGATACGCCGCTTGTACTGCATGGCGGCTCTGGTCTTTCGGATGACGATTTTCGCAAAACCGTTGAAAACGGCATCGCCAAAATCAATATATTCACCGACATCAACAACGCCTGCGCCAAAGCGGCGCACAATTTCTATAAAGAGGGCTGTGGCATGACCGATCTCATGCCAAACATTATAGACGCCGCTAAGCAAGCGGCTCTCCAAAAAATACGGCTCTTCGGCAGCGCCGGACATTCTTGACGATAAAAAATCCTGCGGAGCTTCACACGTTGAAGTTCCGCTTTTTATAAAAACGGTACGTCATCGCCGTAAAGACGGCTATCAGCAGCAGGGACAGCGCCGCGATAACGGGACTTAAGCCGTCTCCGGCGACAAGGCGTTCATAACTGAAATACGAAAACGGGGTTAAAATTTTTAAGAAGTCAAGCTTGCCGTAAAGATTCGTTATCTCCGTTACAATAAGCGCCAAAAGTGCCGCGCCGACCGTCAGCGATACGGCGCTTTTTGTTTTTTTGAGAGCCGCCGCTATGAGCGCGCCAAGGGTCACAAAGATGGTCTGGACAAAAAGGAGGCTTACAAAAAACAGCACAATTTCCGCGGTGACGGACTCCCCTTTATTGTATTTGCCTACCATGGCGACCGAGGAAACCAGCGTGACCGCGTTCAGAATAAGAAGGTTCAGAAACGCCGCCGAAAGCTTCGCGATGAGCACGGCGGCGCGCGAAACGGGACGGGTGTTAAGGAACTCCGAGGTCTTGTCGCTCTCCTCTTTAGCGACGATACCGCTGCCAAGAATAGCCGCGTGAAGTCCGGCGGCGACGGCGATATACAGAAACAAAAACGCGAAAAAACCGGCCATTTCCGTCACATCAAACGACCCGAAACCCAGCAGCGACCGCATTGTTTCGGGAAAAGCGTCAAGTAGTTCGGCGCTCGCGTCACCGGCGGAAAACGCCGTGTATTTTGCCATACCGGCCAGCACGCCGACCGCCATACTCGCGCACCAGATGAGCAGCGACCGCCGGTTTGCTTTCAGCTCACGCAACAAAATATTCACAAACACTACCCCCTTTTACGATACGGAATGTATGTCTTTTCGCTTGTACACGATAAAAGCGACGACCGCGCACAGGACGATGATTGCGCCTCCCGCTACAAGGAAAGACGGTTCATAGGACACATTGTTGATAATATACGCCGTATCGAAATACCGAAACGGCGACAGGTACCGTTCCCACTGCGCGCTGTCCCCGAGACTCGTGAGCACGCCGGTGAAAAACAAACCGAATACAATACCCAGAGACAAAGCGGGGACGCTTTTTATTTTCTTGAAGAAAACCGAAATTGCCGCGCCGAGCGCGAAGAAAATCAACTGTAAAAACACCAGTGACAAGTCGATCAATAAAAACTGCAGTTGATTAAAACCGTCCTTGGCGACCGCCGCCGCGCCGATAAACGATACGGTAATGAAAACCGCTTCGGTGGTCAGCAGCGCTAACAGCGCCGCCCCCGCTTTCGCCGTGACAATTTCCATACGGGAAACAGGCTTTGTCAGCAAAAAATCGGCGGTACGCTCGCGCGACTCGCGCGACAAAACGGTTAAACCGAGGTTCATCGCTTGTACAGCACCGCACAGGGAGACGAACGAAAAGGTCATCGCATAGTAGCCCGAAAGCGTTCCGAGAGCGTCGAGATTGACGCCGAGCATCGCC
>CAYYFY010000248.1:0-3927 GCA_964471035.1 uncultured Eubacteriales bacterium | reverse complement strand
GAACGATAACGGCAGATCCGACAAATAAATGATTAGGGAGATTGTTAAAACCTATGGTTTATACCACGCTGACAAAAAAGGCTCTGCGCGTCGCTTTTGACGCGCATAGGGAGCAGACGGATAAAAGCGGATTGCCGTACATATTCCACCCCTTTCACCTTGCGGAGCAAATGGAAACCGAGGACGAAATCTGCGTGGCATTACTGCATGATGTGATGGAGGATACGGAAATTACGTCCGGCGATTTACGCGCGCATGGCTTTCCCGACCGCGTGATTGACGCGCTGTCGCTGCTGACGCACGGCGCGGGAGTCGATTATATGGATTATGTGAAGGCGATAAAGCAGAGTCCGCTCGCCGCGAAGGTAAAACTGGCGGATTTGCGTCACAACAGCGATCTGACACGGCTCGATACTGTTGACGATAAGGCAAAGCGACGGGTGGAGCAATATGAGAAAGCGATTGAGTTGCTGACATCGGACGCGGATGATTAGGAAAAAAGGCAGACCCGAGGACAAGAATCACTTGACAAGACCCGCTAAAAGGAATAGAATTATTGTATCATGAAAGGAATGGTCATATTTATGAAAAAGAGCTTGAAATCCCTGTTGGCCGTTTTGCTTATCTGCGCGCTTGTCACGGCGTTCATGCCTATGGCGTTTGCCGCCGACGCGCCGGTGCTGAAATTCGGCGACGACGGCAAGTTCACGGTTATGCAGTTTGCCGACTGTCAGGACGGGTATCCTGCCAAAGCCGAGATGAAGGCGTTCATCAACGAGGCGCTCGACAAGGTGCAGCCCGATCTCGTCGTCTTTTCGGGCGACAATGTCGTCAGCGAGAACGCGCAGTCGTATGACGAGATTCTTCTTCCCCTCGTGGAGCGCGGCATTCCGTTTACGATGTGCTTCGGCAATCACGACGACGAGTGCGATCCGACCAGAACGCCGGAGGATTTGCTCGCCATTTATCAGTCGTATGCCGGCTGCCTCGCCTATGATCCCGCGCCGGAGCTTTCAGGCTGCGCCACGCACAATCTGCCGATTTACAGCGCCGACGGCAGCACAATCGCCTTCAACATCTGGATGATGGACTCGGGCGACTACATGACCAACAGCGCCGGAGGAGGCTGCTACAGCTGCGTACGCGCCGACCAGATCGCGTGGTATCAGCAGCAGAGCGCCGCTTTGGAGCTTGAGACAGGCGCGCTTGTGCCGTCGCTGATGTTCCAGCATATCATACCCGCGGAGATTTATGAAGCCGCGTTCATTGCGTCGCCGGTCGAAATGGGCGAAGCGACCCGCCGCTTTGAGGACGGTTCGATATATTCGGTCGTACCGGATCTTTCTAAGCTCGAAGGCTATATTTTTGAGCCTCCCTGCCCGTCGCAGTATAACTTCGGTCAGTGGGACGCGATTGCCGCCAGAGGCGACGTATTGGCTCTCGCGGTCGGACACGACCACACCAACAGCTTCAGGATCAACATCGACGGCGTCGATCTGATCAACGCGCCGGGCTGCACGTGGTCATCCTATGGCAGCGATCTTGTCCGCGGCGCGCGCGTATATGAGATTGACCAGAATAACCCGCGGGCGTATAATTCCTATGTCGTCAGAGCCGCCGACCTCGCCGTAGAGGATGGCTCGCAGATTCCGACCGCTGAGACGTCCGTCACGACATATCAGTTCCTTCTCTATCTCGATAAGCTCTTAGTCGCATTGCACGGTCTCCTGGGTCAGAATGTGATGCCAATCTGATTTGACTGAATCGACGCGTCTCCGGTCTTAAAACAGCCGGAGACGCATTTTTCTTGACAAAATGGCGCGACTGTGTAATAATACACTGTGATATTGCCTTTTTAGGGGGTCCGTCATGCGTGTAATTACCGGTTCTGCCAGAGGGCGCAGGTTGGGTGCGCCTACCGGCGACGCAGTGCGGCCGACATATTCGCGGGTTAAGGAAGCCATGTTCAGTATCGTTCAGTTCGACATTGAGGGCAGACGCGTACTTGATTTGTTCGCCGGTTCCGGTCAGCTCGGCATCGAAGCGCTCAGCCGCGGCGCCGGAAGCTGCGTGTTTGCCGACACAAGCAAGACGGCGCTGAATGCCGTCGCACAGAACCTTGAGACGACTGGTTTTACCGACCGCGCCAGCCTTCAGAATACCGACGCGCTCCGCTTTTTAAGTACCTGTTCGGGTGTTTTCGACCTTGTTTTTCTCGATCCGCCGTACAGCGCGGGGCTGATGGAAAAGGCGCTGGCTCTTCTGCCGCGCGTGTTGAGTGCGGGCGCCTGCGTCGTCTGCGAGACACAAGCAGAGGCGGTCCTGCCCGACACACTTGAGGGGCTGTCAGCCAAACGGTATAAGTATGGTCAGACGGCGTTATGGATTTACAGGTTTCAGACGCCAGACATCAGTCAGATGTAAAGGATATATACATTTAGTCGGGGGGTATACGATGAAAACGGCGGTCTGTCCCGGGAGTTTCGATCCGGTGACGCTCGGTCATATTGAGATTATCGAGCGCACGGCGCGGCTGTTCGACCAGGTCGTTGTCGTGGTTATGAGAAACCGCAGTAAGTCGCCCGGCAGCTTTACGGTCGAGGAGCGTACCGATTTTCTCGAAAGGTGTACGGCGCATCTGAAAAACGTAACGGTTGACAGATACGACGGGCTGCTTGCCGAGTACGCGCGCATTATGCACGCCGACGCCGTTGTCAAGGGACTGCGCGCGGTCTCGGATTTTGAGGACGAGTTTCGCCAGGCGCTCGCCAATCAGCGCCTCAATCCCGACCTTGAGACGGTGTTCCTCACACCGAGCGCCGAGCATATGTTCTTAAGTTCGAGCGTCGTCAAACAAATTTGCGAGCTCGGCGGCGACATCACACCCTTCGTGCCGCCGCAGATACGCGAAGATATAATTAAAAGACTGTCAAAAAAAGAAGATTAATTTTTGGTGTAAAGGAGAGATTATCATGAGTATCGATACCTTACTCAACGATCTTGACGCCATTCTCGACGAGGCGAAAACCGTAGCGTTTTCGGATAAAGTCAAGGTTGACGCCGAGCAGATCAGGAGCATCGTCGGCGAGATACGGCTCAATATGCCCGAGGAGTTCAACAAGGCAAGAAAGATTGCTTCGGAACGCCGCGATATTTTAAACGATGCCCAGAGCACCGCGGACGACATTGTCGCCAAGGCGGAGCAGAAGGCAAGAGGCTTAATTGAGGAGCATGAGATTACCGCGGGGGCCAGACGTGCCGCCGAGGAGATCATGCAGCAGGCGCGCGCGCAGGCGAGCGAGCTCATGGAGACGACGCGACGTGAGGCGAACAGTATGATGGAAGCCGCCAACAAGTGGTCTGCCGATATGCGCGCGAGCGCGGGCAATTACGTTGAGGAGATCATCAAAACCTCTGACGATGTGCTTACCCAGAGCGTCAACGAGATTCGTCGGGCGCGCCAGCAGCTCAGGATCGCGGCTTCCAGAAAAACGGAACCGAGACCAGACCTTGGTTAAACTCTGATTACCCTTTGCGAAAGGATGGACTGCGCATGTCTGACACACGTCTTTGTATGGGGTGTATGAGAGAACTCTCGGGGGAGGGAACCTGCCCGCACTGCGGCTTTTCGGTTTTTTCGGGACAGGAACCGCCGTATCTTCCGCTCGGTGCCGTCGTCGGCGAGCGATATGTATTAGGCAGGATGCTTGAGCATAACGGCGAAGGCGCCACCTATATCGGTTATGACCGCGAGCGCGGCATTGTTGTCAATATCCGCGAGTTTTTACCCGAGGTATTGATTGCGAGAAAACAAGGCTTGTGTGAGTTGAATGTAATTGAAGGCTGTGAACTCGTCTTTTCTGACTGTCTGCAGAGCTTTTTAGAGCTGTGGCGGAAGCTGGCGCGGATGCGCGGGCTGTCTGCGCT
>CAYYFY010000247.1:0-3951 GCA_964471035.1 uncultured Eubacteriales bacterium | reverse complement strand
GGTGCCCGTGCGTAAAACGGCGTACTTGTTAATAATGGAAATAGCGGGCACAAGCAGCTGAACGGCGATAACCATAGCTAAAGCAATATATAAAAGCTTTTTCTTCATGATTCCTGCGCCTCCTTTTTCGCCTTTTTGCGTCTTTTGATGATGCCGAGATTGACGAGTAAAAAGAGGATTCCGAGCAGTAAAAATACGATGCCGCGCCACAAAATATCCAATTCGCTGTCAATAAAGCGCAGAACGATCCAGACGCAAACCGTCGCCATGCCGATATTCGTCGTCATAAGTCCGGCGCTTTTTGTGCCGTACACCATGAATCCCGCGCCGGTGAGCAGCAGTACAATATTAAACAGCAGCGTCATCACATAATAGGAGGTATCACTTATAACGAACGCCGTTATGACGCCGCTCAAAACGCACATCACAATCATTGCGGTCGTAAACGCGGCTTTTATGGGTTCGCGCTTGAAATTCTTTATTGTCACTGCCGCCGCGATGATAAGCATCGCTATCGAAAGCACGGGGCTGGCGTTCGTTTCACCGTCGTAAAATAGCTCGTTGATATAGAGCCTGCCGAACGCTAAAATCGAAAGCATCGTCAATGAGCCGAGCACGCCCGCTACCTTGAACGGGAACAGCATTTTTTCGTTTACCGTTTCGAGCGCCAGCAGCATAACGAAGTAGCAAAACACCATAAAGACCATGTACTCTTCAACAGACGTGCTGATAAACAGCACCGCCGCAAATCCGGCGATAACGGTGAGCCACAGCATATACTGAAATTTTGCCCCACCCTGTTTTTTGTTCAAAAACACATACAGCGCGCCGGCGCCTATAAGCAGGAGCATAATCACGGCGTTCTGTGTCGATTGGCTCAACGCCAGCCAGTTGAGCACCGACCAGTAATAGACAACAAGCGGACTGACAGCACTAAGGAGGCACATTATAGGAAATGCCATGAGACCGCAGGAGAGAATGAACGTACCGTTATCGCTTGGCGCGTGAAATATCTGACCGACAGCCGCAGTCGTCGCGAAAACCGCCGCCGTATTCAATATGGCTATTGACTCACGCCACGCGATGCTTTTAAACCGCGATTTTATAGTAAAAAACGCTAATCCCTGCGACGCTAATAGCGGTATAAACGCGATGAAGGCTCTGAAAAACAGCGGAAAGCTGTACCAGTTCTTCGCTCCGATCAGAATGATGCCCGTTCCGATTAACAGCGTGCCGATTATCGAAAACAGAATAATCAGCAGATTGGGATTTTTCTTCGGCGTGTAGCGTTCACGGAGAACCGCCGCGGCGTCATCGCTTATCAGCTCTTTGCCCTGCCAGTCGTCGATCTCGCGCAGCAGCCATTTTTCTTTGCTCATACTGTCACCTCTTTCGTTACAAGAATGTCCATAAATCTATTAAAAAAGCCGCAAATGAATGCGGCTTTTTTATCATTTATCCATCAGGAGCTTGTTCAGCTCGTCGCGGAAGGTGTTGATGTCTTTAAACTGCCGATAAACCGAGGCGAAGCGCACATAGGCGACCTCGTCTATGTCCTTGAGCCGCTGCATGACCAGCTCGCCGATGCGTGATGAGGTTACCTCGCGGTCCAGCGAATTCTGAAGCTCAGCCTCAATCTCGTCGATAGCCCGCTCGATGGTGTCGATGGAGACCGGACGCTTTTCACACGCGCGCATCATGCCGCCTAAGATTTTGTCGCGGTCGAATACCTCGCGCGACTTGTCTCTTTTGACGACGACGATGGGCACCGTTTCGATGATCTCATAGGTCGTAAAGCGTTTCTGGCATTTGATGCACTCTCTCCGGCGGCGGATGCGCTCCCCCTCGTCGGTGGGACGCGAGTCGATAACCTTACTCTCCTCATAACCGCAGAACGGACACTTCATGGCACTCTCCCTTTCAAGTACATACACTCTCTCTACAGAAAATTATACCAAAGCCGTCTTGATTTTTCAAGCATTATTTAATAAAGTTTCCAGCCTGTCGCGCGATAAAAAGACGTCCTCTTCGTCGCGGTAGCTCGCGCTGTACAGCTCGACGGTGTAATGCCCCCTATAACCGATACCGTCAAGTGAACGAAAAAGCGCTTCAAAATCAAAAATGCCGGTCAGCGGGGGGATGCAGTCGCTGTTGTCGTTGTGGTCGCTCAGGTGAACGTGTACTATCGACTCCCCGACCTCTTTTATAAACGCGAACGGCGAAAACCTCGCGCGCAGCGCCTGCTTAATGTCGAGCACCATAGCGAAACGCTGACCCAGCGCCGTTTGCATATTTTTAAGAAACTGAGGACTTTCCGAGAGATAGTGTACGACATTCTCCTGCGCCACGGTGACGCCGAAGGCTAGCCCCGTTTCGGCGAGAATCCCGAAGCGTTCATAATACTCCTCATCGGGAATCGAAAGCACGGGACGCCCTCCATGAATGACGAGCACACCCGCGTTCAGGCGCTCCATTACCTCAAAATATCGTTTGTAGCTTTCGAGATAATCGGTAAAGCGGCGCGGATAGGAGCTGAACAGCTCGTTGGATTCGGCAAAAGACAAAAATGGGTGCGCCGATGTAACCGATATACCGCCGTCTCGTATTATCGCCGATAACTGCGCGGTGAAGCTGTCGGTCAGCTCGCTGTAGGTGTTATAAAATATTTCGCAGCTCTGTACGCCGCGGCGGCAAAGCTTTTGAAGCGATTTTTCAGTTTCCAGCGGATAAAAGCACGCCGTCGATATGCCGATCATTTTTGACAAAGAAATGCCTTCTTTCAAAGCCCGCGCTTGCCGTGATTTACCATTGCGGCGCGCGGTGTTTTTCTGTACAATAAAAGAGAAGGTGGGATACATATGAATGAGTTAAAAGAAAAGGTACAGGAACATTATAAGGCATTGACCCCTCTCTCGTCAATACTCTTAAAGCTGACTTTGCCGGTGCTGGCGGTTTTGTGCGTTTTTGTCGCCATACTCGGCGCAGCCTATTTTTTCACCGGCACAGAACGCCTGTACGACGTTATGCTTGACTGCATTTCTGCGCTCAAGGGCTCGGCGGGTATCAGCGGACTCGCGCTGGTGCTTGCCCGAATACTGAAATAACGCAATAACTGACAATAAAAAAAGCCCGCCGTACGGCAGGCTTTTTTTATTGTCTTAGTATTTGAACGTGTAGTATTTGCAATAGTTCTCAAGTCTGGCGGTGCCGTTGAGGGTATAAAGCTTAATAACCTTGGCGTTTGCCGTAATCGGTACGTTTGCAAAATGATCCAGTGAAACAAACTTGCCGTCTTTCGAGATTACCGCGGTAATCTTAAACGCCTTGTAGGTAACGTTAAAGGTATACCCTTCGGAAACAAGATTCACGCTGCCCGCTTTAAGACCGTCAACAGTCGAGCGGATATCCTCTTCATAAAGGATGGAGTTCGTGATCTGACCGAGGAAGTTACTTGTCTTTTTAGGGTTGGTTTCGTCAGCCATGGTGATGACAATGGTATAATTGTTGCCGGATTCCGTGCAGGTCGCAGTGACGATCTTATTCAAATCCTTAAGGACGCACGGGGGGAAACGATCCTTCGCTTCTTTGGAGCCCTTATTGCTGACCTCTTCCTTGGCCTCCTCCTCGGGGGTCATGAAATCATCAATAAACGGTTTAAGAATATTGCCGAGCGTTCCGATCTGAAGCTCATCCGGCGGAAGCACCTGCCACTCCTTCTTTGTGTAGCCGGCGGCGGCGTTGTTCTTGATTTTATCAACAGCGCTTTTGTAAAAATTATAAATTTCTACCTTCGTGGTGGGTATGTTTGAATTGCTGGCGGGTTTCGTAGTTGCTGCCGTACCGCCGCCGCTCGTGGTGCCGGCATTACTGCTGCCGCCTGACGAGGTCGTACCGGCGCTGCCCGACGAGGTCGTGCCGACAGCCTGCGTATCGCTTACCGCCGCGGTAGCG
>CAYYFY010000246.1:0-3957 GCA_964471035.1 uncultured Eubacteriales bacterium | reverse complement strand
GAATGGCGGCAGAGACAATATCACGGTTGTAACCATTGCGTAAAGGACGGTTTCTATGGATAATTATGTAGGTAAACGGCTCGACGGTCGATACGAGATACGCGAGATCATCGGCGTCGGCGGTATGTCCGTGGTCTATAAAGCTTACGACAATATCGACGACCGTATCGTCGCCGTTAAAATCCTCAAGGAAGAATTTTTGGCCAACGAGGAATTCCGCCGCCGTTTCAAAAACGAATCCAAGGCAATTGCGGTGTTATCCCATTCGAATATTGTCAAGGTCTATGACGTGAGTTTCGGGGACAGACTTCAGTATATCGTTATGGAGTATGTCGAGGGCATCACGCTCAAGGAGTATATCGAGCAGCAGAAGGTCGTTCTGTGGAAAGAGGCGCTCCACTTTGTCATCCAGATACTCAGGGCGCTTCAGCACGCCCATGACAAGGGGATTGTTCACCGCGACATCAAGCCGCAAAACATCATGCTGCTTCAGAACGGCACCATCAAGGTGACCGATTTCGGCATCGCCCGCTTCAGTCGCGGCGAGACGCGCAGCATGACCGAAAGCGCCATCGGCTCGGTACACTATATCAGCCCCGAGCAAGCCAGAGGCGAATTGACCGACGACAAGGCGGACATCTATTCGGTCGGCGTCGTGCTGTATGAAATGCTGACCGGTACGCTGCCGTTTGAGGGCGACTCCGCGGTCTCCGTCGCTTTGATGCAGGTGCAGGACGAGGCAAAAAGTCCTCATGAGATCAATCCGGACATTCCGTTGGGATTAGAGCAGATCACCATGAAGGCTATGCAGAAGAATACGCGCGACAGGTATCAGTCCGCCGCCGAGATGCTTTTAGACCTTGAAGAATTCAAAAGAAATCCACTGATAAAGTTCGATTATACATACTTTGTCGACGAGGAACCGACAAAGTATGTGGATTCCTCCTCTTTACCGAAGGCGAAGCCGCTTACCGAAGAAGCCGCTGTTTTGCCCGCCGAGAACACGGCGGACACCAAAAACAGGGTCGTTCCGATTTTGGCGGGGATCGTGTTCAGCCTGATTCTCGCCGGGGTAATCCTTATCGTCATCCAGCTTGCGAAAAACGGTTCACTTTTCACCGGAAAAAAGATCGAGGTCGAAAGCTTTGTCGGTAAAAACTTTGTTGAGGAGATCAGAGATAATCCGGAGTATGCCGATATTTATAACTTCAAGCTTTCGTATGTTTCCAACTCCGCTTATGAGCCGGGTACGGTTTTCGCGCAGGACCCGCAAGCCGGACAAAAAATCACAAAGGGCGCTACCGTCATGCTGTCCATTGTTCCCGAAAGCACTTCTCTGATCATTCCCGATGTCAGTGGTCTCTCATATGCCGAAGCCGAAATGCAGCTCAGCTCGATGGGCTTTAAGGCGACACAGGCGGAAATGGAGAATGAAAACGTACCGGTCGGCAAGGTCATCGAGACCTCTCCGGAAAAAGGAGTGTCGGCGATCCCCGGCTCCATGGTCACCGTGTATGTTTCCGTGGAAATCAAGAAAAATACCAAGCCTGTTCCGAAGCTGACCGACAGCAACCTCGAGGTTGCCAAGGAAATCATCGCTAAGGTTGGCTTAACGGTCGGCGATGTCTCGTATCAGGATAACGCGACAGCCGCCGGTACCGTCATTGCGCAGGACCCTGCGGAGAATACCGCCGTGGAGGCAGGGGCGAAGGTCAACCTTGTCGTCAGTACGGGCAAGGTCGCTTCCACCTCTGTTGACCTTAAGGTCCTATTGCCCAATGTCGGAAAGGTCACGCTTGAAGTCTGCGTCAACGATACTTTCGTGGATGATGACCAGACAATCAACGCCGAGGGACAGGTGCGTACGGTTACTGTCTCAGGATCGGGCGCGAACAATGTCGTCGCCGTGTTTGTCGGCGGTCAGAAAATTTATCAGGCTACTGTCGATTATACAACGTCACCCGCGACGATTACGGATGAGATGACATACGAATACACCACGACCATCTCGACGACCGCTCAGAACCTCACATATATCAGTGTCGTCGGCATGGATGGCAACGCAGCAAGGCAGCAGCTTAACGACGCCGGTTTCAATAACATTATCTTTCAATATGATCCGAACAAAGGCGGTGCCATAGGATCGGTATTTAAACAGGATCCGTCTTATCCTACTCTGATAAAGCTGACAGCCGATACGCCGATTACATTGTATATCATCGGCTCAGAATCGGATTTACAGACCAGCGACGACGAGGGGTAACACATTTTATGGCGGCAAAGACGCTTGAAGGCATTATTATTAAAGGTATTGGCGGTTTTTACTATGTAAAGACCGCCGATGCGGTTTATTGCTGCAAGGCGCGCGGACTGTTTAGAAAACAGAAAATCACGCCGCTGCCCGGCGACACCGTCACCGTATCGCTCGGCGACAACGGGGAAAACACCATAGACGCGATACTGCCGCGTAAAAACTTTATGATACGACCGCCCGCCGCGAATGTCGGACGATTAGTGATCATTTCATCCGCCGCCGAGCCAGCGCCGGTCCTGCCGCTGATTGACAGGCTGACGGCGATTGCCGTAAACAAAACGATTGAGCCTGTCGTCGTCTTCTCAAAATCGGATCTCGCGGATACGGCAAAATATATAAACATATATAAAAAATCCGGTATTCCCGTTTTCTCCGTCTCCTGTGTCACGCATGAGGGCATTGGACAGCTCAAAGAGCTGCTTTCCGAGAATTTAAGCGTCTTTACGGGCAATTCGGGCGTGGGAAAATCCTCGCTGCTCAATGAATTTAAAATCGGCGTATCCTTAAAGACCGGCGAGATCAGCCAAAAGCTCGGCAGGGGACGGCACACGACGCGGGAGGTAGAACTGTTTCCTTTCGGGAACGGCTATATCGCCGACACGCCCGGCTTTTCCGCTTTGGAAACCGAGGGCGCCGAAACGATATTAAAAGAAGAGCTGCCGTTCTGCTTTCCGGAGTTTCTTCCCTATCTCGGCAAATGCCGCTTTTCAACGTGCACGCATACGGTGGACAAGGGCTGCAAGGTCATCGAGGCCGTAAAAGACGGACTCATAGATGAAAGCCGCCACGAGAGCTATAAGCTTATGTACCGCGAGGTAAAGGACGTTGCCGCGTGGAACCTGTAACCATCGGACGCGTTTCGCGTATACTGTAGTACCGTGCAAACTTATTTTAGTATTGCGAAAGGGTGAGCGATTTTGAAAATCGTCGTTTGGAAAACGCCGAGGGCGCTTAGAGGGATATTGAAGCTGATTTTCGGCATCAGGGATTGACAAAAGAACATAACCCACAGGGGGCTGACCTTTCACGGTCAGCCCCCTGTGCTTAAGGTGAGGAGGGTAAAACCCGATACACCTTATTCAAACGTAATGGAATTGATGCTTTCATACGCGTTTTCAACGTCCGCGGCGTTCATACAGAAATAGGTTATACAGTATTTCTTGCTTTCATCCTCGGTGTTATAAAAGGCGAACTCAAGCATTGTATTTTCTTTAAGCTCGCTTCCGTAACCAAATTTAAGCAAATACCCTCTCAGATCGTCTTTTTCAATCGGCGAATACACCCCGCCGAGGTAATGAATTTCATTGGCTCTTTCTGCATTGAGCGCGTAATTGATATATGATTGGTATTTATCGTGCAGGCGGTAACCGCCTCTTACAGAGTCCTCGTACAGCATCTTTTGATAAGCGTAACCACTCAGCGTATCCGAACCGTACATCTCGATGAATTTTTCTTTGAGCTTTTCATATTTTTTGTCGCTCATATCGCGCTCATACGTTATGAAAAATTTGAAATCGAACGCGTCGGCTTCTTTTGGAGTGCTGATTTTTATTATACCCGGATCGTTTGTGGAGGGTATATCTTCCTTTTTCGGTTCGCGGTAAAGCTCAAAGCCCTCGGGTATCAGAACCGTCACGCCGTAC
>CAYYFY010000245.1:0-3966 GCA_964471035.1 uncultured Eubacteriales bacterium | reverse complement strand
CCTCTACGATACGAAAGGACAAAACTTCCGTTTGAAAGAATCTTTCCGCTTGAAAGATTCTTTCAAACTTCAATCCTCCAAATTATGAATTTGACTTACTGATATCTATGACAACCTCCGTAGAGGTAAACGCGCTTTCAAAATCGGCGAGGCTCTGTCCGCCGCCCTCGATGTCTTTTATGATGTCAAGAAATATGTCCGGCGCGGGTAAAAGGTCAATTTCCTCAAGCTCGCCGTCCTTAAGGAGCGTCAGCGTCTCGTCTTTGACTTCTAAAATACCCTTATCGCCGACGACGCGGATACGGTCGTCCCCGTGGGTTTCTGCGTCCTCATCGCGCAGGTAATCGACCGTCACCGTCGCCAGAACGCCGTTTTCGAGCCTCAGAGCCGCCACGGCGCAGTCGTCAAGACTGTCAAAGCCGAAACCGTTTTTGCCTGAGGCGAAGTACGACGACTCTCTGACCGCCGATCCGGTCAGCCAAAGAATTAAATCAACCGAATGGATGCCGACCCACATAAACGTGTTGCCATACTCGTCCGGATTATTGAAGAATTCCGGTCTGTCGCCGAAAACATACGACTTCTGGGCATTGATGAGCTTAATCTCTCCGATAGTCCCCTTAAGTATCTCCCTGTACAGCGTGTAAAAGCACGGCTCATACCGCGAGGTCAGCATCGGGTACAGCTTCGCCGCGGATTTTTCACACGCCGCTTTCAGCATAGACAACTGCTCACGGTCAATGGCGACGGGCTTCTCGCAATAGACGTGAATCCCGCGTTCGAGCGCGTATGCCGCCATACGGGCGTGGTCTCCGAACAAGCCGTCCACAACGACCATATCGGGCTTGCATTGCTCAAGCATTTCCTCATAGGTATCAAAGACAGGTACTTTCCCGAACCGGTTTATCAGAAACGAAAACCCCGGTGTCTCCTGCTTTGTCAGGCAGACGCCGACAAGCTCAACACCCTTTTTAACCGCCATATGGGAATGCCCGCACCCGCCCATAACGCAGATCCGCATAAAAAGCTCCATCCCTTTCTGAGGGGTAGTATACCGCATCAAAGGAAAAACCGCAAGCAAAATTGAAATAATACTTGAAAAAGAACGAAAAACTGATATACTGTTTTGTGTCGCACAAGCGGACGTGGCCCAATATGCCGGCGTCTTTTCGGCGATTGAAAAAAAGAACGGGGAGTTTCATAATGAGTGAAGCAGCAAGATTGTCCATTCCCAGCAACACGGCGAATATCAAGCATGCCATAGCCCTTTTAGAGAGCCTTACCGAAGACATGGCTTTTTGTGACCGCGATAAGACAATGCTTTCCGTTTCCCTTGAAGAGGCGCTTTTGAATACGTTTAAAAACTCCATCATCGCGGATGAATCCGTCATGGTCGACGTCAGCTTTTTCGCCGATGATAAAACCTTTGAAATCTCCATAATCAATACGGGCGTTCCGTATGTGATGAGTGAGGACGAGTACGATCTGTCCGCGCCCGACTTAAGCGACGACGCTTTAAGCCGTTTTCTCATGCGTAAGACCGTCGATAACATGGTATACCGCAACATGGGCAGAAACGGGCAGGAAATCCGCCTGATCAAAAATTTAGAGGAGCTCAAAGAATATCCGAGCCTGCCACAAGCCGACTCAGAAACGGTAACGGCAGTTCCCGAAACATACATCCGCACAATTAACCCCGAAGAGGTCATCGAGATCACCCGCTGCGTTTATGACGAATACAAATACTCATACAGCAACGAGGACATCTATTATCCCGAGCGTGTCGTCGGTATGCTGGCGGACAAAAAGCTGTTCAGCTTTGTCACGGTTACGGATACAGGGGAAATTGCCGGTCATACCGCTTTGAAATTCTGCCCGGAGTATCCGGCGCTGATGGACACCGCCATCTGGGTTGTCAAAAAGAAATACCGCGGTTTTTCCGTCATGAAAACCTTGCTTCCGCACGCTCTCGATTACGCTAAAACCTTAGATATCAACGGCGTTTTTGTCGAAGCGGTCACCCACCATCCGGCTACGCAGAAGGTCACGAAGCGCTACGGATTCTTTGCCACCGGATACTATTTGCTGCACACTTCCCCCAACACGGTCGTCAATTATGAGACCGACGGCGGAAGGCGTTCGCTCGCCATCGGCTATAAAGCCTATAAGGAAATCCCTGAAGTTCATTTATTCGTTCCGGAGGTTCACAGGGAGCATATCGCTGAAATATACGGCAGAATCGGCACAACGGCACATTTTGCCGAACCGGCGCAAAACCTCGATTTGAAAGAAAAGAGCGAGCTTACTGTCAATCAGACTATGTGGAATCTTTTTGCCTCCATTGACGTTGATGTCTGCGGCGCGGACCTCGTACACGCTCTGCTCAGCGAAGTAAAACGGCTCAAGCAAAACGGCATACAAGTAGTCATGATAAGGGCGAATATGGACGACGAATACTGCCCGTATATTTATGACTGCGCGCTCCAGTGCGGATTCTTCTACAACGGATTCGTACCCCACAGCGGTAAAGGAAATCTGATGATGCTCGGGAACCTGATGGGCAACGCCGTCAAGTACGAAAACACCGTTACGTTTGAAGACTACGCGGAGGTCCTTGAGTATATCCGGAAATTCGATCCCAACGAAATAATGACGCAATAATTGCCTGCTGTTAGGTGCAGAAGCAATAAGAGCAAATAAACAATTGAATCAATAAACGCGGGTAGAAAACTGCCCGTTTTTATAGAAGCGGATATGGTGGAATTGGCAGACACGTCAGATTTAGGTTCTGATGCGCGAGCGTGCAGGTTCGAGCCCTGTTATCCGCACCAAATCAGCGATAGAAATATCGCGACCGAAAAACCGCGAATCTGCGTTGTATAGCGCACTTCACGGTTTTTGTTTTCAACGCCGTGCGCGGAAAATCACAGCATTACTGCAAATAAACGGAATAATGCAAGTCAAATGCAAGTCAAAACACCAGCAAGTTGCCGGCAAGTTAAAATGAAAGCGCCCCTGCGTATACAGTTCATAATCGTTATGTTCGCCGCCATCGTCGTCGCCAAACCAAAAGTCATCGATCGACTCGTCGCTGCGGTCGGAATAACGGATGTCGTCATCCTCGGTCGGATTGAGGTTGTCGACGGATTTGATTTGGTTGGGGGAGAACGCGACCGCAATCTCGCCGTCGCGAATCCCGTCATACCCTAAGTCTTTTAGTATATCGCTCGTCTTTATTTCGTTATCTTCCGCATATTCCTTAAGATAATCTATCACGCGTCCGCTGTCAGTTAATTTGCCGTGCGCGTGGTTGCGGTATAAGCCATCGAATTTATCGAGGTTATGTTTTTTAGAAGCATAGTTATCGAGCACAAAATCTGCCTCTTCGCCCGACATATTCATATCGAAAGGGTTAGTTATATTCGCGTAAAGGCGCATCATACGAGTACCATAGGCAGGTGCGGCATAATCATAATTGTTCGTAGATAAATACACGCCGTCGCCATGAGACTGCCCTTGGTTGCTTCCGCTTCTCGATAAATCAAAAACAGTAAACTCGTTGTTGGTGTTATGATATACTACAGAGAGGTTGCCGTTTCGGTCGACAACCTTGCTGTCCTTAAAATACTCCACCTGTCCCGGGGAAAGCTCGCGTCCCTCCGAATCGCGGGAGCGGTCGGAATCCTTGCGGGGAGGATTTTCGGAATTTTCATTGACAATTTCGGGGGGATTGGATATACTGTCACTGGAAGATGACTTATCGTTGATATCGCTCTTGTATTGGACTTGAGTTATGCCTTGCGATATGTTCATCTTCTTGTCGTATATTACACGCCCCTCTATATCCGCTTTATTTATATAGTTAGTTATACTTCTTTTCCCGTATGCCGACGCCATAACATGACATTTGATATATTTCTCTGCGTTCTGCGCCACCGTATTTACTTTAATTATTAAAAGCATTGG
>CAYYFY010000244.1:0-3984 GCA_964471035.1 uncultured Eubacteriales bacterium | reverse complement strand
ACATCCTGGGGCTGTATTCGGTCCCAAGGGTTCGGCTGTTCGCCGATTAAAGTGGTACGCGAGCTGGGTTCAGAACGTCGTGAGACAGTTCGGTCCCTATCTGCTGTGGGCGCAGGATATTTGAGGAGCGCTGTCCCTAGTACGAGAGGACCGGGATGGACGCACCGCTGGTGCATCGGTTGTCACGCCAGTGGCACGGCCGAGTAACTAAGTGCGGATTGGATAAACGCTGAAAGCATCTAAGCGTGAAGCCATCTCCAAGATGAGATATCCCATGGCGTAAGCCAGTAAGACCCCTTATAGACTATGAGGTTGATAGGTCGCGTGTGTAAGCGTGGTGACACGTTCAGCTAAGCGATACTAATAGGTCGAGGGCTTGACCATACTTTTCCTTTGCTTTCCTTTCTTCTCGCTTTATTCGGTTTTCAGGGTATATATATAGCGTCGCTAGCGACGCATTGGAAGAATCCTTCGGATTCTTCGCCCATCTCTTAATCTAAAATCTAAAATTTATTTTCACATCTTTGGGAGGACTTCGTCCTCTCAATTTTTTAATTTTCTTGACATTTTCAGGGATTTCCTTTATACTAAAAATATTATAGGGGAGTGTTATCTTTCGGGAGAGGGTTTTGAGCCGTATGGAGAAACTGGGCATATTCGGCGGCTCGTTCAATCCGCCGCACAACGGTCATATCCGGCTGGCAAGGCAAGTTATCGCCCACTATGCTCTTGATAAAATTCTGATAATTCCGGCATTTGTTCCGCCGCACAAGGACATGAAAAGCAGCGTATCGGCGCAGCAGCGCCTTGCGATGTGCCGTCTGGCGTTTGATTTTCCGGACGCCGAAATCTCGGACATTGAGATACAGCGCGGCGGGAAAAGCTATACCTACGATACGCTGATTGAACTCAAAACACGGTCGGACTGTGATTTTTTCCTCGTTGTTGGTTCGGATATGCTCCTGACACTTGACACATGGTACCGCTGGAGGGACATCCTGAGTCTTTCGCACGTTATCGCCGCGAGCCGCTTTGAAGGGAATCCGGAAATGCCGGCGCTTCTAAAAAAAGCAGAAGAGCTGAACAATCTGTATCCGGGGCGAGTGTCTGTCTTTGAAGCCGCGCCGTTTCCTATAAGCTCGACCGCCATTCGTAAAGCGGTACAAAATGGGGAAGATATTGGAGCATATGTGCCGGATTCCATAAAACAATATATATATGTCGGAGGGCTGTACAATGATTGAAAGAGAGCAGGAATTCAAAAACGCGATTCGTGCCCGCCTGAGCGACAAGCGCTACGAGCATTCCTTGAACGTCGCAAACGAATGCCGCACGCTGGCGTCCATGTACGGCGACGACGAGGACAAGGCGTATATCGCCGGATTACTCCACGACATATTAAAAGATACCGAGCTTATCAAGCAGCGCGACTATCTTGCCATCAACGGCGTGATTTTAGAGGACTATGAGCTGATGGCGCCTAAGCTTTGGCACGCGGTCGCGGGCGCGTTCTACGTCAGGCAGGAGCTTATGGTGGACGATGCTGAGATTACCGACGCCATCCGCTGCCATACGACCGGACGGCGCTTCATGACGAAGCTTGATAAAATTCTGTACGTTGCCGATTTCATCAGTCGTGACCGCGACTACGAGGGCGTTGAGATTATGCGCCGTCAGGTGATGAAAGGGCTTGAATATGCCGTGATGGAGGGGCTGCGCTACACCGTACGGCATCTGCTCAAAGACAGATTTATCATTCATCCGGACACTGTCGGCGCCTACAATCAGGTGCTGCGCGAGGTGTCAATATTAGACGCCGCGGCTTTGGCGGCTACAAGCGAGGATTTAGAAGAAGGGAACATCATCGAAATATGAGTAAAGAGTTATATGAAAGCATAGTAAAAATTTTAGACGAAAAAAAGGCGGAGAACATCAAGGCCATCGCCATCGCAGAGCTTACGATTGTCGCCGATTACTTTGTCATCGCCACGGCAAATTCCACGACGCACCTGCGCGCGCTTTCCGACGAGCTTGAGGTGCGTATGACCGAGGCCGGACAGGCTCCGACCCACACCGAGGGCAGAGCGACAGGTTGGGTTCTTTTAGAATTTGGGACGGTCGTGGTACACTTGTTCTTAAAAGACGCCCGCGAATATTACAATCTTGAACGACTATGGGACGACGGCAGCGTGATGGACATCGCGCATCTGATTACCCAATAAATCGTTTGAGAGGATTGTTATTATGAATTACGATTATAAAATTACCGAAAAAAAGTGGCAGGACAAATGGGAGGATGCCGGCGTATTCCACGCCAAGGACGGCTCGGATAAGCCGAAGTTCTACGCGCTTGTCGAGTTTCCGTACCCGAGCGGGGCGGGGATGCACGTCGGTCATATCAAGGCCTATTTAGGGCTTGAGGTCATATCGCGCAAACGGCGTATGCAGGGGTATAACGTCTTATTCCCCATCGGCTTTGACGCTTACGGTCTGCCCACGGAAAACTACGCTATAAAGACCGGCATCCATCCGCGCAAGGTCACGGATACGAATATTGAAAAGTTTACCGGACAGCTGAAAAGGGTTGGGTTCTCCTTCGATTGGAATCGTGTCGTTGACACGACCGACGAGGGCTACTACAAGTGGACCCAGTGGATATTCCTTAAGATGTTTGAAAATGGTTTGGTGTTCAAGGACAAGGCGCTTGTCAACTTTTGTCCGTCGTGCAAGGTCGTATTGTCCAACGAGGACTCACAGGGCGGCAAATGCGATATCTGCCACAGCGACATCGTTCAAAAATCCAAGGATGTCTGGTACCTGAGGATCACCGCGTATGCCGATAAGCTGCTCGACGGTCTTAACGATGTCGATTTCCTGCCGAATATCAAGCAGCAGCAGGTAAACTGGATCGGCCGGTCAACCGGCGCGTTCGTCAATTTCGGTCTTAAAGGCGCAGACGAAAAGCTGCGCGTCTATACGACGCGTCCGGACACGCTGTTTGGCGTGACGTTCATGGTCATCGCTCCGGAGCATCCGATTTTAGAGAAGTACGCCGACAGACTGAAAAACAAAGCGGCGCTTGACGCGTATAAGGACGAGTGCGCCAAAAAGACGGAATTCGAGCGTACCCAGCTTGTCAAGGAAAAAACGGGTGTAAAGATAGAGGGCATTACAGTGCTAAATCCCGTAAACGGCAAAGAGATACCGATTTATATTTCCGACTACGTCATGATGGGTTACGGCACCGGCGCCATCATGGCCGTACCCGGGCACGACGAGCGCGACTATGAGTTTGCCAAAAAGTTCGGTATCGACATTATCGAGGTCATCCGCGGCGGCAACATGGACGAGGCCGCCTATACGGGCGACGGGGAGATGATAAATTCCGATTATCTGAACGGGCTGACCAATAAAAAGGACTCCATCGAGAAGATCACGGCGATCCTCGAAGAAAAGGGGATCGGGGAGCAGGGTGTTCAGTATAAGATGAAGGACTGGGCGTTCAACCGCCAGCGCTATTGGGGCGAGCCGATCCCTATAGTTCACTGCCCGCGGTGCGGCATCGTGCCCGTCTCCTATGAGGAGCTGCCGCTGAAGCTTCCGGAGATAAAGCAGTTCGAGCCGGGCACGGACGGCGAAAGCCCGCTGGCGAAGATCGAATCGTTTGTGTCCTGCGCCTGTCCCAAATGCGGCGGCGGCGCGAAAAGGGAAACCGACATCATGCCCCAGTGGGCGGGTTCGTCGTGGTACTTCTTACGGTATACCGATCCCAACAACGCCGCGGCGTTCGCGGACAAGGATAAAATGAATTACTGGATGCCCGTCGACTGGTACAACGGCGGCATGGAGCATGTGACACGCCATCTGATCTATTCGCGCTTCTGGTACCGCTTCCTCTACGACATCGGCGAGGTGCCCTGTCCCGAGCCATACGCCAAACGCACCGCCCAAGGGTTGATTTTAGGGCCGGACGGCGACAAAATG
>CAYYFY010000243.1:0-3990 GCA_964471035.1 uncultured Eubacteriales bacterium | reverse complement strand
GGTCGGCGAGGTGACTTTAAACGCCGTGCCGGACGATTCGTCAACGATAACCGTACCGTTTTCGACCCCCTGACCGGCCGCTTTATCTAAAACCGATTTTTTGATGTAGCCGCCGTTCTCGACGATTTTTTCGGGCGACAGCTTTTGTACAGCGCTCCCCGCCAGAATCTGTCCCATATCGGCGAGATTATCTGAAATATTGTTGATTTTGATGACGTTGTCGGCAAGCTCGCAGGTGATTTTGTCCGCCGCGAACGTCGCGGGATTTTGGGCGCCGACCTTTTTGAGCCACTTGGCGGAAGGCTTCTCAAAATCATTCTCAAAAGCCGCCTCTGACGTCATATTCATCAATTCATCATATGTATAGCTACCGGTGTCATACGGGCTTTCGGGAGACACGGCGAGCGCCGCTCCTGTCAGCGGCGGGGCAAAGGACGTAACCAAAAGAACCAATGAAACCACAAAAATCAATGTTTTTTTCATTTTCATTCTCCTAACCGCATTATTGCCTTTTTTTCAATATAACATATCCTTATTATGTTTACAAGAAAAATATACAAGGGCGGCGGGGCTTGACAGATGTCGAAAAAAGACATATCCTGTAATTAATTCAATAGAAAAGGAGAATATTTATGGAAGCCGGACAGTTTACGCGTGATTATTCGTCCATGCCCCATTGGGAGCTGTATTTTGAGGAGCTTTTAGGCGAGTACCGGCAGTGCCTTGACGAAGGAAAGGACGTCGAAAAGTACGAGGGGCTGTTTAAGGAGATCGCTAAGCTGCCGCGCTCGGCGCAGAAGGAAGCGATGGCCGACGCGCTTTTTCAGCTGCTGTGCGAAACGGAGCAGCGCGCGGATTATTCCTACATCGAGCCGTGCGATTTAGAAGAAATCAAGGCGCAAAAGCCGCAGAGCGCTCCGCTTTGCGCCCCGTGCGCGCCGGATGAAGATAAAATACGCGGCGCGTGGGTCGGCAGGATCGCGGGCTGCCTGCTTGGCAAGCCTATCGAGGGGATAAGCTTTACCGACCTGACGAAGCTTTTAAAGCTTACAGACAACTATCCGATGACGCGGTATATATATCAAAAAGAACTGACCGATGAGATTGCCGGACAAGTGAAATACCGTCTTTCGGACAGGTGCTGGGCGGATACCTTGGACAGCGCGCCTATTGACGATGACACCAACTACACGGTGCTGGGAACGCTTGTCACCGAGCGGTACGGACGAGGCTTCACGAGTGCAGACATCGGCGAGATGTGGCTGTATGCCCAGTGTAAATACGCTTACTGCACCGCCGAGCGCGTCGCGTATCTCAACCTGATAAACGGGCTCAAGCCCCCATGCAGCGCGCAATATAAAAACCCTTACCGCGAGCTCATCGGCGCGCAGATACGCGGCGACTGGTTTGGTTATATTAATCCCGGCGACCCAATAGCGGCGGCGGATATGGCGTTTCGGGACGCGTCCGTCTCGCACATAAAGAACGGTATCTACGGCGAGATGTTCGTCGCCGCGGCTTTGGCGGGAGCCGCCTGTCTGTCTGAAGTAAAAGATGTCGTCCTCTGCGGTCTGTCGCAGATACCGCGAAATTCAAGGCTGTATATAGCACTCTTTGAGGTTGTCGCCCGCTTTGACGGCGGCATGAGCGCCGACGCGTGGTTTTCGGATTTCCACACAAGATACGACGACAAAAACAGCTACGACTGGTGCCACACAGTAAGCAACGCCGAGATTGTTACCGCCGCGCTGCTTTGGGGCGACGGCGATTACGCGAAATCGGTCGGGCTTTCTGTCATGCAGGGCTTTGACACCGACTGCAACGGCGCGACCGTCGGTTCAATCGTCGGCATGATGAAGGGTATAAACGCCATCGATCCGGCGTGGTTTGCGCCGTGGAAGGGCATTTTGAACACGTCGATACACTTAGCTCCGCGCGTCACGGTTGACGAGCTTGTCAAGCGAACGCTCGCCGCTGTAAAAAATTAAAATCGAAACCGTTTGCGGTTTCCCTTTAAATCTAATATCTAAAATCTAAAAAAGGCAGGTGATATATGTTGATCTCAAAAAGCGAAGCGGAAAGAATTGCCGCTGACCATTACGGCTACATATATCGCTTTTGCCTTTTCAGGCTGAACAATCCCGACGACGCGGCGGACATGACCCAGGAGGTATTTCTCCTGTTCCAGCAGAAGGCCGACGGGCTGAATGATGTAAATATCCGCTCATGGCTGATCTCCACGGCGGAGAAAAAGATTTACCGCGCGTATCGGAACAAAACAAAAGAGGCAAATATTTCCTATATCGAGGAGCTGCCGCCGGAAAGCGAAGCGCTGATGTCGGAGCTCGATGAGATGAACATCGTCAGTGACGAAGAGATAGAAGCGGCGAAAACGCATCTGCTGTCCAAGCTGTCGCCCGAGGAGCAGAAGCTTTTTAAGCTGATTTATCAGGATAAACTCAAATACAGGGAGATTGCCGCGCTGTATGGTGTCAGTGAAAAGACCATTAACCTGCGGGCGTTCAGGCTGCGCTCAAAAATCCTGAAAATGACACGGGTGGCATTTATCCTTTTACTGATACTGATAACAAATGCAAGAAAATTATTATAAACGGTGTAGTCATTTTCAAAAAATGGCATAGTATTATAGGAGCAATTGGAAAAGGAGGGGAAAATCGATGGATGATGGATGGTCGGACGCTATATCCGAACAAAACTTAATCAAAAAGATCGTGTCTGTTTTAGACGCGGAGGTTCGTAAGCCGTATAAGAAGATGGATGCCGACCTTGTCGATGAATGCGTCGATTTTCTCATGGAGCCGCGGCAAGAGAGGCGTTTGTCTAAGGAAGAGATTGGGGAGCGGGTCGCGCGTATACCGTTTGTAAATGACTACCGTAAAAAGAAAACGGGATTTAAGCGGACATCGCTGCTCGCTGCCTGCATAACGGTTTTACTGCTGCTCCTCGCGCTGTTTGCTTTGGGGAAAGCTTTTCCCTGTGCGTTTGACAAGTTCGGCGACCTCATCAAAAATATGGTCGTCGGTCAGGTACGGGAAGTCGGAAATGTCACGCTCTATAAAGGGGGCGCCGTGACGAAATACGATTCGATCGGGGAGCTGCTCGGAAAAGAGGGGCTGAACATTCTGTATCCGACATGGCTGCCCGACAATCAGACAGTCCAATCGGTGAACTTTTACGAGATTGAGGGAATAAAGGAAGTCGCGTTCACCGCGATAAATCCGGATGAGGTATCTGTTATCGTACAATTGGATATCGCGCTTTCCGCCGACATCAGGATTAAAGCAGACGCCATTGAAACCGTCGCCGGACTGACATGCTATATCACCGACGGAGAAATTTTTTCGCAGATCAGCTTCGCGTATGGGGGTAATGTTTATACAGTGCTCGCACCGACCTTTGACGGCGCGGTAAAGATTATTGAGAGTATAAAAACAGTATCATAAGAGTAAAAATCGGCTAAAAGACCGATTTGTTTTATTTTTTGCGGCGGTACATTTTTCGTACCGCTGTTTTTTGCTGTAAAAAGTATTTTATACTCCCGATTTTGCAACTTGGCAAAAACGGCTTGCCCCAAAAGTATGTTTGTACTATGATAGGGTTATGAAAGGGGGCACGGTATGAAGCTCACTGTAAAATATGACGAAGCCGCGGCTCAGGCTGAGGTCACCGTCGTCTGCAACGCAGAGGATAAAACAGCCGAAGAGATTATCTCGTATATCGGTTTGTTTGATGATACGGTTTCAGGAAAGTCCGGCGGACAGACACATCTGATTTCGCTCAGGGAAGTATTGTATTTTGAATCGGTAGACGGCAGGATATTTTTCTACACAAAAGACAGTGTTTATGAGTCGCCGGTGCGACTGTACCAGCTCGAAGAAAAATTGAAAGGTACCGCGTTCGAGCGCGTATCAAAATCGGCGCTTATCAATTTGAAAAAACTCAAAAGCATTGTATCCGAAAGAAACGGAC
>CAYYFY010000242.1:0-3993 GCA_964471035.1 uncultured Eubacteriales bacterium | reverse complement strand
GTTGACCAAACCCGTCCATAAACAAATTATGGACGGGTTTGGTCGCCTTGCCTGACAACAAAAATACGGCGCAATAATTGCCTGCTGTTGGGAGCAGAAGTAATACGAAATAGGTTACTCCTCCGGATACTCTTTAACAAAACACCCGAGTAGTCGCGAGTATGTCCACTTGACAAGCCCCATCGGCGCGTGTGCGTTGCAAAACTCCTTAAACGGATGTGTAAAAATCCCGTCGGTGAGCGCGTTATAGGTCAGCGTGTGCGTCAGAAACCCATGCGGGTCGTCCGCGGACAGCTCAATGACTCGTACGCCCCTGTCGCCGCCGGGTCCGTAGACATTGAACCCCGTTCCCTGCGTATAGCCGAGGGCGACACCCTTATACCTAACGACAAAGCTGTTCATGTGGTCGTGCCCGAAAAAAACGCCGAGTACGTCGCCCTTTTCGGCGAGGGCGTCAAATTCGCCAAGGTTTTTGTCCGGCGGGGCGGGCGCTTCCCTGAAAAACGCGCCGGGCACCCTTGCCTCCGCGGGCAGGCGATAATACTGATGCGCATGCGAACGAAACGCCAAAACGGCGCCCCCGTCGCCTTTTTTTACGCGCTCTAAACCGCAGAAGACCTCCGGCGGCGGGATATGCTGAAAGACCAGCGACGGCAGATAAGTGCCATATGCATTTTTCAGCCGCTCGCGCTCGGCGCGGTACCAGTCTGTCTGTTCGGGGAACACGGGGTCGTAGCCCTCTTTGGTCAAGCCGCCCGAATCAATCAGATATATGTTGAATACCGGCTTATCGCCGAAGCAGTCGTAGATTTGCAGGCTGAATGTGCCCCTGTCCTTTTCCGTACGCGGCGTCCCGAGCACACAGCCGGAAAGCTTCTCATACATTGGCGCTTGCATCGCGTTCGGCACACCCGAATCCCTGTCATGGTTGCCGTAGGTGACGGTGAACGGGATTTTTCTGTCGGTGACGGGCTGTAAAATTGTGCGGATGACAGTTTCGGCAATTGTCGGCGGGTCGCCCTTGCGCATCGACCTGTCGTAGCCCTGAAGCTGATCGCCCGTAAAGACGACAAGGTCGGGGCGCTCCCTGTCGAGAGCGGCGTTCATGAGCTTCAAGGTGTCCGGACAGACTTTTGGGAGCTCCTGCACGTCGGCGATCTGCATGATCCTAAACCGTCCGTGTTCGTCAAATTTCAGCATAGTGCGCCCCTCTTTAAAGAATATATATCAGTATATTCCTCTTTCCGATAAAATGCAACGACGCGGCGCGTTTTTCACCTATGGGCAAAACAGACAAACCGAATGATATGAATTTATGAGATTACACAAAATAACCGTCAAGTGTTTGACAAATGACTGTTTTTGTGCTAGCATATAAAACTGGAGGCGATAAAATGTTAAAATCTGTTAAAAAGTCCCTGTCGGCACTTCTTTGTCTTTGTGTGCTTATCTCCTGCACAGCCTTTTCCTCCGGCGCGTCTTTTTCAGACGGCACGGTTCCGAATCTCGAAACGGTCAGCAAGGCGTCCTCATTGGCCGCCAGCCTTTCGAAAATCATCACGATACTTGACACGTTTTTGACCTATCCCTATTTTTACACGGAAAACCAAAGCATCCAGAGCGCGGCCGTCGAGCAGATACTCGGCGTCCTGCTTGCCAACAAGTTCGAGACTGTCGATGACGTCCGTGAAAATCTCGCGACACAGCGGGAGAAGAACGCTACCTCCGAAGTCGAGGACTATTACGCGGAGCTGTTCAATATCAACATATATAAATACACATACACCTTCGAAAATACGGGTGTCGCGAAAACCATTGAGGTCGGCATTTTCAACGAGAAACCGGACGACAGTCTTACGGGAGCGGAGAGATATGTCCTCTATTTCCACGGCGGCGCCTTTGTCGACGCGCCCCTGCCGTTCCACTATTGGTTCTGCTCGCGCCTTGCCGAGCTTATGGATGTGACGGTCATCATGCCCATGCAGCTGATGGCGCCAGAGTACACCTACACGGATTCCTACGCGCTGTCGATTGCCCTCTATCAGGATATTATCAAGCAGGTCGATCCCGCAAAGCTCATGCTGATGGGCGATTCCTCCGGCGGCAACTACGTCGTTTCCATGGGACTGCAGCTCAGGGACAATGGGATTGCGCTTCCCTCAAATATTATCGCCTTTTCTCCGTGGCTGCATATGTCAACCTCCGATCCGGCGATCGTGGAATTTGCCGAGTCCGGCGTTGACCCGATGATCGTTTACTGGGCGGCCGTCATGAAAGCCGCGACCTTCGTCGGTATCGACGTGAGCAGTGTCACGACAAAGGAGGAAGCCGCGGTGCTTCTCCAGCAGGTTCCCGAGGAGAATACCTATCTGAATCCTTATAACGCGGATTATACGGGGATGCCCCCCATCTCGATTTTTACGGGCACACATGAAATTCTCGTGGTCGATTCCAGAAGCTTCGCTCAGCGCATTGAGTCGGTGTACGGTGAAAGTGCCGTCGTCCGACATATGCAGGGGGAGACGTGGGACGGCTCTCCCGCGGTGCTCCATTATTACGAGTACGAAAACATGAACCATACCTTCCCGCTGTTCCCTGTCCCCGAATCAGTGCAGGTCATTAAGCAGATTGCCGAGGTTGTAGGCTAAAATATAAACAGTAACAAAAACAAAAAACAACCGCCCTATTGGGCGGTTGCTTGTTTGTGTCGGCATCGACCTATTTTCCCGGGCAGCTGCCCGCCAAGTATCTTCGGCACAAGTGAGCTTAACTACCGTGTTCGGGATGGGAACGGGTGGAACCTCACTGCCATAAACACCGACTATTGAAAGACCTATATAGCCTTTCGGACTCGTTCATTATAGCATCTGTTTTTAAAAATGCAAGTCCTTTTTTAAATTTTTTTAAACTTTTTCGGCACATTGGGAATAACGGTCGCCTTTTTACCAAAAAAGTGTTGATTCCGCGCGGGTTTTATTGCATAATGGTTCGGAAGGGATGTTTGCAATGGAGAAGAAATATACAATTTCATATGACATAGGAACCACCGGGGTCAAGACCTGCATTTTTGAGCTGGGCGAGAGCATAAGGCTTGTCGCCGGAGCGTCAAAAGGGTACGCGCTTTTCGTCTTACCCGACGGCGGCGCGGAGCAGGACCCTGATGAGTGGTGGGCGGCTCTCTGCGCGACGACGGCAAAGGTTCTTAGTGAAAGCGGCATACAAAAAGAAATGATCGAGGGTATTTCCTTCTGCTCACAGATGCAGGGGCTTGTTCTTGTCGATAGGGACGGCAAGCCTGTCCGCCGCGCCATGAGCTATATGGACCAGCGCGCGCGCGCCGAGCTGAAGGAGGGGATAGCCTATGGTTTGCAGATTGCCGGAGCCAACGTCTATAAGCTGCTGCGCTCGCTGGCTATTACCGGAGCGGTTTCGGTGTCGGTCAAGGACCCTGTCTGGAAATACAAATGGGTCGAAAAACACGAACCGGAAAATTACGCCCGCGCCCATAAGTGGCTCGATGTCAAGGAATATTTCATCTGCCGCATGACCGGCGAATACTGCATGACGACCGACTCGGCTTTCGCCACGCTGCTCTACGACATCCGCAAGGGCAAGGAGGGCTTCAGCGAGGCGATGTGTAAGCTTCTCGGCGTCAAATACGAGCTGCTGCCCAAAATCATCAAATCCACTGACAAAGCCGGAGCGCTGACAAAAACGGCGGCCGAAGAGCTCGGTTTATGTGCGGGAACGACCGTGTTCGGCGGCGGCGGCGACGCCTCGATGATCGGCGTCGGCGCGGGGGCGTCGGCGCTCGGGGACACACATATATACAGCGGCACCTCCGGTTGGGTGTCTACGGTCGTGGACAAGAGCATCGTCGATGCCGGAGCGATGATCGCCTCGGTTATTGGCGCCGAAGAGGGGAAATACAACTATTTCGCCGAGCTTGAGACAGCGGGCAAGTGCCTTGAGTGGGTCAAGGACCATCTGGCG
>CAYYFY010000241.1:0-4000 GCA_964471035.1 uncultured Eubacteriales bacterium | reverse complement strand
CAGTGAGTACGACAGCGACAGCCAATACGCCGGCTATAAATATTTTTAAGCTTTTTTTCATAACAATTCTCCTTTAACCCGGATCGTAAGTAGCCAGCAAATCACTGAGCTGCTTAGCCGACGGCATATCCTCCGCGATACTGTTATCGTCAAATCGTACCACGGCTATCTTGCCGCCCCATCCTTTCGGTATGGCAAAATGAATCATATAATCATTGCTTATTCCGTAATTTCCTTTGTTTTTTTGGAGCACAAAAGAAGCGGATCCCGTCGTAAAGGCGTCGTCGGTTATAAAATGGACATCGTAATAGTAGGAAGAAAGGTTTGATTCTTTGCAATACGCGGCTACATCCTCGGCATATTGCCGTCTGGCGGCGGGAATGTTCGGCTTATTCGGATCCGTATCGTTTTCATTGATTTCGCTGGAAAGGCAAAAATCAATCATGTTAGCGGCTTTTTCGTATTCGCCGTCCTCGATGCAGCGAAGATACCTGTGCGCCTGCAGGGAAGCGGCGGCGGCGGTATAGGTGAATCCTTCGCCGATGACCTGTGCGACGGTCATATACATAAGCGGAATGCCGACGACGATAATTAAAATGGTAAGCGCGACGGCGCGCAAAACGCGCGTTCTTGTTTTGCGCGCAATTCTTTTCAGCGGCTCTTTGGCTTTAGCGGCGTTTTCATCCGGCAAAAAAGGGATTGCGTCATTTTTTTTCATGTTTTCAAGAACCGCCGCGCAATCCGCGCATCCGGCGATATGCGCCTCAATCTGGCGCGCCGATTCGTCGCTGCACAGGTTCTCCACGTAAGAGGGAAGCAGGTCTTTAATGATCGGACAGCTAATCTCCATCCTTATCAATCCTTTCATATAGTTTTGTTTTGGCGCGGTAATAGGTGACGCGCGCCCAGTTTTCGCTGTTGCCGAAAATTTCGCCGATCTCACGGAAGCTAAGCTCTGTTGAGGCACGCAGCAGGAATACCTCGCGGTACGGCTCGGGTAAGGTATGTATTTTACGATACAGCGCGACCGCTTCGCTTTTTGCTTCCGCCTCTGCCGCCGTATCGTCGGGAGCGGCAAGCGTGTTCATGTCGCCGCTTTCGGAAAGCTCCTCAAGGCTGGCGTGACGTGAGCTCTTTTCCTTTTTCAAATAATCATAAAAGGCGTGCTTGGCGATCTGACAGAGCCAGACGGACATTTTACAGCTCCCGTTGTAGCGTTTAATGGATTTTACCGCCTGATAAAAGGTTTCCTGCGTGAGCTCCTCGGCTAAGTCGACATTGGTCGTCAGGCACAGCAAAAACCGTTTGACCTCATCCGCGTACGCTTCATAGATGCCTTCGGCGTCGTCCACGCGTTCACCTCCTCAAAAGCTGCCGTCTATCTATATATAGAAAGCCGGCGTGTTTCGTTACAGCATTTTCAAAAATAAGTATATCGCGTATCACGACGAGATTCAAGAGGTTATCATAAACAGGACAGGGTGTGAATACATTGTACAGAAAAGCTACGAGAGGAGCAAAAATATGGATATACTCACACAAAAAGAAAACCTCGGCAGCAGCGCGGTGCTCTTTGACAAGGTCGTCGAGCAGGGCGTGTCGGTCGAACTGAACCTTCCGGACTATATGCCGGATATCGTGCGGGTCGTCAGGGCGTCGGTAACGCCGCGCGTGAACATTGTCAGCGTAGTCGGCGACAGGATTACGGTGGACGGCAGCTTAGACGCTCAGCTTCTGTATGCCTGCGAGTCGGGAGATCTCTTTACCTTTACCCAGTCGCAGGACTTTTCACGCTACGCCGAATGCCGCGGCGTGACGCCCTCCGATGTCGTTTCGGTGAGGACGGTGTGCGATTACGCCAACTGCCGCGCGCTGTCGCCCAAGCGCGCCGAGGTCAAGGGTAACATCTCGATTCCCTTAAAGGTGATTCGCAAGGAAAACCGCGAGCTGCTCTGCGGCGCGGCGGGAGGCGGCATCCAGCTCAGAACAGAGCCGGTTTCGGCGGTTTCCGTCACGGCGCTCGGTGAAAAGACGTTCTCTATGAGCGACGTTTTTGAGCTGCCCGACAGCAAGGAAGATATCCGCAGCATTCTGTACGCCTCGGCGTTTGCCGTAGCGAACGAAATCAAACAGATTAACAATAAGCTGATGGTACGGGGCGAGATGTCCGTCGATGTCGCATACATACCGGAGAGCCGCAGCGTGTCCGTAGCGCACATCACGCACAGTCTGCCGCTCAGCCAGATTATCGAGCTTGAGGGTGTCCGCGAGGGCTGTGCCTGCGACGTGTCGCTTACTGTGCCTTCGGTGGAGGTTATAATGAAGCCGAAAGCCGACAATACGCTGCGCATTCTGGACATTTCCGCAACGGTAGCCGCGTCGCTTTCGGCTGCGGAAAATATTGAAACGGCCGTCGTACTCGACGCGTACTCGACGACGCAGAATCTCGAATTAAAGACGGAAACGCGTCCGCTGACAGTTTCCGTTGAGAAAATAAGCGAACCGTTTATGATCAAAGAAAACATTGATTTGTCGCAAAACGATGTCGGAACCGTTCTCGATGTCCGCGTCGAACCGCAGGGCTGCGCCGCGGCGGCAAGCGAAAGCGAGCTGAACGTCGCCGGAACTGTCAAGGTCAGCGTCCTCTTTACGGATAAAGGGATGCAGACCGGATTTATGGAAAAACTGCTCGACTATTCCTTCGCGGTGCCGAACAAGACGGGCAAGCCCGCACGCTTCGATCCGAAGGTTACGCTTACCGGCAGCGGCTTTTCAATGACCTCGCCTGACAATCTTGACATCAAAGCGGAAGCGATTCTCGGCGGCAATCTCTGGGCTGAGCGCGCCGTGACGTCTATTGCCGAGGTGACGTCATTGGGCGAGCGCGATAAGGAAAACGCCGGACGGGGAGTGACCATCTACTTCGCGCAGGAGAACGAGAGCCTTTGGGGCATCGCGCGGCGTTATAATACGACCATCGAGGCTATCGCCGGCGAAAACGGGATTACCGAAGAGACCCTCGCCGAAAAAACGATGCTGATCATTCCGAGTATATAAGGGAGGAAACGCAATGAACGACAGTATTTACAGCGAGATCGCAAGGCGTTCGCATGGCGATATTTATATCGGCGTCGTCGGACCCGTCCGCACCGGAAAATCGACGTTTATTAAAAATTTCTGCGATACGCTCGTCATTCCGAATATTTCCGATGAGTTTTCCCGCAACCGCGCCCTCGACGAGATGCCCCAGTCCTCGGCGGGCAGGACCATCATGACCACCGAGCCGAAGTTCATCCCCGAGGAAGCGGTCAACGTAACGCTGCCCGGGAACGCCAACATGAACGTGCGCCTTATCGACTGCGTCGGCTACATCGTCCCGAGCGCTCTCGGCTATATTGAGGATGAACAGCCGCGCATGGTGATGACGCCGTGGTATGACCATGAAATCCCGTTCAATATGGCCGCCGAAATCGGAACAAAAAAAGTCATCAACGAGCATTCGACCATCGGTCTTGTCATTACGACCGACGGCAGCATCAGCGAAATACCGCGCGAGGAGTACGCCGAGGCCGAGGAGCGCGTTGTCGGCGAGCTCAAGGCACTTAACAAACCCTTTGTCGTACTGCTTAACAGCGTAGAGCCTAACAGCGCCGCCGTTCAGGAGATGAGTAACCAGCTCACCGGACGCTACAGTGTTCCTGTCATTCCGGTCAATTGCCTGAAAATTACCGAAGATGAAATCAAAAAAATCCTGACCGCCGTTCTCTTCCGCTTTCCGGTCAGAGAAATTTCCGTCAATTTCCCGGGTTGGGTGCTGTCTCTCGACCGTTCGCACTGGCTGCGCGAGGACATATTGAAAACCATAAAGGAAACGGCAAAAGACGTCTCCTGTCTGGAAGATGTCTCGACGCTTGCCGAGAAAATCTGCGAAAGCGCGCACATCGTGTCCGGCGAGGTCAAGGAAATCAGGCTCGGCGACGGCAGCGCAGTCGTCAGCGCG
>CAYYFY010000240.1:0-4015 GCA_964471035.1 uncultured Eubacteriales bacterium | reverse complement strand
CGTTTGCACGCGTTAATTGACAGAGTACGGCTTCCCATTTTGGGAAAGCTTATCTCTTTTTTAATGACAGTGTTGCTGTTCGCGCCTTTAACCTTCAAGACACCTCTTCTTGGCTATGAACCAAGCGTTTCATTTCGAAACTAATACAAAAGTTGCTGTAAGCGTCTTTCTTTGTGACTTGATATTACCACTAATAATTATGAAAATCTTGGAAAAAAAGTTGCGAACCTGCTTTTCAGGTTCGCAATTGGTTCTGTTTATGTAGTCTTTCTTTAATTTTTTCGATAAAATCATCCGGCGAAACCACCCGCAGCACCGGACCGAAGGAGAGTACGCGGATCAGCATCTCGGTCTCATCCTCCCTGTCATAACGCAGCGTGAGCCGGTAACGGTCGCGCTCCAGCCGCTCTGTTTCCTTTTCCAGATGGGAAAAGTGCAGCATAACGCGCTCTAAAGCGTTGCGTTCATCCAGAAGCTCCAATACCAGTGCCTTCTTTACCGGCTCTTTGAGCTGGTATTCACCGGCATTCCAGTGTTCCGCCAGCTCACAGGATTTGATCCGCGCTAAGTTGACTGTCAGCGTTTTTTCCGGCGATATGACGAGGAGGCGGAACTTGTCGTCCTTAGAGGAATACTCCAGCTTGTACGGAATACATTTCCACGAATGCTGCGCGCCAAGTCTGCTTGCAAAGCAAACGCGCAGCTTCCGCTTTTCGCGCAGGGCGGCAAGTACCGTTTTGAAATGCCCGATATACGCGTCGTCCTCGTACGGATCGCCGTCCGCGTAGCGGTCGAAGTAACAGAAGACGTCCGCCGCGTACAGCGGTTCTATGTCCTCAAGTCCGGCTTCAGACGGACAAAAAAGCCGTATACGCGGGTCCTGCAGCAGCGCCTTCATCCAACGCTTTTGCAGCGTCGTTAAAGGCATGGTCGGGACATGCTCCAGCGGCGTCGTGTTTTTAGCGGTGATAAGCGGCCAGCTCCCGTCACGCAGCGCCGACGGGATCGTAAGAACGCTTTCGCCGAAAGCTTTTTCACGGATGATCCCGTTCATGCGCCGGTCGCTGAGCTCGCCCGATACCGCCTCGGCGAGAATGGCGGCGATGACGTTGTAGTAGCTTCCGTAGACTTCACTGAACAGCATCGCCATCACCTCCGTAAAGGGTGTTCATCGCGTCAAGGTCCGCGTAAAAGGTATCTGTAACGTAGGTGTTGGAGCATTCCAGCGTCTCTATCCGCCCGATGAAGGTGCGAATCCAGGGAAGCATTTCCGCGGCGTCATACATGTCCGCTATAAACCGACAGGTATGCCCGTCAACCGTTTCTATCCGGCCGCAGCGTTTCTCCCGCTCAAGCCTGTGGAGGATATGTCCCTCATTTTCGCCGATATGTACCGTCATCTCGAGATGGTCAACGCAGTGCCCGACGCCGGTGGAAACGCCCCAAAGGGTTTCTTTGAACTTATCGTACCACCCGCTGTATTTCTCAGGCTGCTTTTCGACCGCGCCGACAGACACGCGGTGAATACTGTCGATACGGAAGAACATAGGCTTCATAAACCGATAATGGTAACAGAGCAAATACTGGCGGCCGGACTGAGAGCTGATAAAGATTTTAACCGGAAACAGGGTGTGCTTCTTTTCGGCGTTACCGCCGCGCGGACTTTGAACCGTCAGCTCGACACAGCGTTTTTCACTGATGGCAAGCAGGATATCGCACAGTATTTCACTGTCCAGCGCGTGAAGCATATAGTGATGCTTAAAGCCGAAGTACCGGAGTGAATCCTCATACTTATCCATTAGGAAAGCCCCTATCAAACCGAGCGGGTCCTCCTCGGAATAAAACGCGAGAGCCTCCTTCCATGAATCCAAACCAACAGCGCTTTCAACCCTTCTGAAAACAAGCTCGCGGCCGCGCTTGCGGCTTGCTAAAAGACCGAGCGCCTCATATTCCTTGAGCTTTTTTCGGATTGTCGATTCATCCGGACCGTCAGCCGCGTCGAACCTTGAGAGATATTTTTCTAAAATTTCATCGGCTATCCCGCGAATCGACAGCTCCCTGCCTTCGTCCAGCATATCCATGATATAAAAATGGAAGAGGATATCGCCGTTCGTAAAGCTCTTCGCCTTGAAGGCGTTGTACAGCGGGTTTGAGGGAATCGCCCGACTGTCCACGGAAAGAAACATCTTTTTGCCGTCCTCATCCTGACGAAACGACATATACTCGCCGAGCCAGCTTTCAATGCGGCGGCGCTCATTGTCGTAACTGCGGGCGCTCTTAGCGTCATATTCACCCCGGCTTTTAAATCCGTATACATAAAACTGACGCATATAGTCACGAATTCGCCCGAAATCCTTGATGAGTTCACTGTAAGCCAAAAGAACGCCCCCCCCGTTGCGTAATTCCTCTATAACCTATGGAATATTGTACCATAGCCTATTCATTCAATCAAGAAATATTTGATATGCCGTTCTGTCATTCATTTCATTGTTATGACCATCCTTTCTAAGCGAGGCGGAAGTTTTATCCGGTCGGCGAAGCCGATTCGCATCCTCACCTACGATACGAAAGGACAAACTTCAGACGAAATTTATTTCGTTTTGGAACGATTCATCTTTCAACCTTCCTTCCTATCGGTCCATCTTCAACATAAAAATGATTTTTACATCTTTTATCACTTTTCATCAAGAACTGACTGGCAAAGCCGAAGCGGGAACGGGATATAGACGACATTATCCCTGAAGGAATTTGATTTTATGCCGCTATCGGCAAACATTCCGTTATGTTCACGAATAATTATTGATTTCTTGCCGACAATATGGTACAATAAGCGGAAAGTCAAAGGAGGAACGGCGATGAACTATTTGTCGGTAGCGGACACGGCGAAAAAGTGGAATATGCCCGAGCGCACGGTGCGCAACTACTGCGCGCAGAATAAGATACCCGGCGCATTCCTCACGGGCAAGACATGGAACATCCCCGAAAGCGCCGCGAAGCCTGACAGGATAAATGCCCGTACTGCCGCGCCGAAAACACTGCTTGACATTTTAAAAGCGGAGAGGACCGCGAAAACCTCCGGCGGCATCTATCATAAAGTGCAGATTGAGCTGACCTACAATTCGGGCCACATCGAGGGTAGCCGTCTTACCCACGATCAGACGCGCTATATCTTCGAAACGAATACCATCGGTGTCGCCGGGGAGTCCATGAATGTGGATGACATTGTAGAAACCGCCAACCACTTCAAGTGCATCGACATGATTATCACACAGGCGAAGTATGCGCTGTCGGAGAAGTTCATAAGGGAACTGCATCTGACGCTGAAAAGCGGCACCAGCGACGCGCGGCGGGATTGGTTTGCTGTGGGCGATTACAAGCGGATGCCCAATGAGGTGGGCGGCAGAGATACCACGCCGCCGGAGAAAGTGTCCGCCGAGATGGGCGCGCTGCTTGCCGCGTACAACGCGGTCAAGGAAAAGACGTTGGAGGACATCATCGGTTTTCATGTGCGCTTTGAGTCCATCCACCCATTTCAAGACGGCAACGGTCGTGTCGGACGGCTGATTATGTTCAAGGAATGCCTGCGAAACGGCATCGTGCCGTTCATCATCGACGACGATATGAAGCTGTTTTATTATCGCGGTCTGCAAGAGTGGAACGGCGAAAGGGGCTATCTGACGGAAACCTGCCTTGCGGCACAGGACGCGTTCAAGAAGTATCTGGACTATTTCAGAATTGCGTATTAGGCATCTTCATTGCAGAGGGTGCGAACCGCCATAGGACATATCGCTTGAAATCGTGAATACGTCTTATCTTGCCACCGGCAGAAAATGCTTTTAGAAGATCACCTGTCAAAATAACTTGGGAAAAAATGAGGAACACGCATGAACATCCAGACACTACTAATAAACGAATTCAAGCTCACCGCCGCACAGGTGTCAGCAACGGTGCAGTTAATTAATGACGGCAACACGATTCCTTTTATCGCGCGTTACCGCAAGGAAGCCACCGGGGG
>CAYYFY010000239.1:0-4051 GCA_964471035.1 uncultured Eubacteriales bacterium | reverse complement strand
AAACCTTCGGGAGGTATTCTGATGGACAACTTAAAGCTCTGTGAGAGCGATTACCGGTTTATGCTGGTCGTCTGGGAAAGCGAACCGGTGCCTTCCGGGCAGCTTGTGACGCTTTGCGCCGAAAAGCTCGGCTGGAAGAAGCCGACCACCTACACGGTGCTGCGCAAGCTGTGCGAGCGCGGCTTACTCAAAAATGAGAACACAGTGGTCAGCGCCCTCGTTCCCAAGGAACAGGTGCAGCGCTTTGAGAGCGAACGCTTCGTCGATAAAGCGTTCGAGGGTTCGCTGCCGCGGTTCGTCGCCTCGTTTTTAGGCGGTAAAACCATTTCCGAAAGAGAGGCCGAGGAACTCAAAAAGCTGATCGATGCCCACAAATCGTCCGATTGACACTTGAGGAGGGATACTTGTGGAAGCGGTTTTCTTAAAAGTCCTCAACATGAGCATCACCGGCGGCTACGTCATTCTGGCGCTGCTGCTCGTGCGGCTGCTGCTCAAAAAAGCGCCGAAGAAGTATTCTTACGCGCTCTGGTCGGTCGCGCTGTTCCGGCTTATTTGCCCGTTCTCCTTTTCGGCGGCGTTCAGCCTGTTTAAGACAAAGCTCTTCGATATGTCCGCCGCCAAGAACGGCGCGACGCTCACCTATGTCCCCGAAAATTTTACTTCTACGGCTTCCCCGCAGGTGACGTCAGGCATACCGGCTGTCAATACGGTTATCGCCGGCAGTCAGGCCGACGGCATCAGCCCCCTGCAAATCTGGCTGTGGGTCGGCGTGCTGCTTTGGGTCCTCGGGATTGCCGCGTTGATTCTGTATAACCTCATAACCTATACCCGCTTAATGAGCCGCCTCATGACCGCCGTCCGGCTTGAGGGCAATATTTTCGAGTCGGACAATATCCGCTCGCCGTTCATTTTGGGGTTTTTAAGACCGAAAATCTATATCCCGTTCGGCTTAAGCGAACAGGAGCGCGCCTATATTCTGCGGCACGAACGGATTCACCTGAAACGAAAAGACCATTTCATCAAGCTTTTAGGGCTTGCCATTCTGGTTCTGCACTGGTTCAATCCGCTCGTCTGGCTCGCCTTTTCGCTGATGCAGAAGGACATGGAGATGAGCTGCGACGAAAAGGTACTGTCAGAATCGGACGGTATCACGCGCGACTACGGTATGTCGCTGTTATCCTTTGCCGCGAACAGGCGTTTTTTATCGGCAAGTCCCCTCGCCTTTTCCGAAAACGGCGTTAAGGAGCGGATTAAAAACATATTGCGCTATAAACAAGCGCCGCGGTGGCTGGCTGTTTTAGCCGTACTCCTCACTGTTTCGGTCATAACCGCCTGCGCGGTCAATCCGACGCCGCCGAAAGAGGATGTTGAAGCAATTCAGGAACAAAAGGAACTGTACGGCAATTACACATATGAAAAACAGATTTATGTCAATCCGCTCAGTTCTTTCATCGCTCCCGACGGCTACAAGGTCTACTATACCTTTCAGGAAGATAACGATTATATCACGACCGCGGAGGGTAACCAGAGCTATTTGTGCTCTATCAATCAAAAAACCGCGCTCGATGAGGAAACATTTAAAAACGCGTTTAACCCAGACGACGTCGGCGTGCCGGATATTTCCGGCTACAAGGATCGTTTCCTGCTGACCGACGCTTCAACGGGATATACGCTTTACAAAATGGACAACGAGCTTTGGCTCGCCTATAGCCGCCCCATCGGGGACAGCGAGGAAAATTGCATCTGGTTTATCTATAAAATCAAACCGTACGGCGGCGAACTGCCCTCAAAGGACGCTTTTCAAGACACCGACACGGAGCTGACAACCTTTAATGTCGAGCCGCCGGACGGCCCGAGTGACGGCGTAGAGGAATTCCTGTCATTACTCAAAGGGGATATGGCAGAGTACGCCGCTATGACCTGGTACAACATCACGCCGCGGCATCTGTTCGACCATTCCGATTACCGGCTCTTTCGGTTTGCCGAATCCTATTCAACATATCTGCAATATAATGGCGAAGTGTTTCTTTTAGCGTCGGAACTCGAACACATTATCAATTATGCGGCAGCCGATATAGACAAAGACGGCAAGCCAGAGCTCTACTTTACGCACGACCTCACAATGACCGATTCCTATCGGACCCGGGTGTCTTATTTTGATCCGGTCGCTATGCGGATTGTTGATTTTCCGTATACATGCATTAGAGACAGTCTAACGCTTGCCGATAACGGCAAGGAAGGCCTGTTCCTCTATATGACAAGCGCCCCGAGCCGGAAAGCCGGATATCTCTGCGATATTGTATCCTACAACGGCGTCATCACGTTCAGTCCTTATCCCGTGATTTAATTTGTACGATGATAACAGGAGGGTCTCTTATGGAAGCGCTGTTTCTGAAAATCCTTAACATGAGCATCACCGGCAGCTACGTCATTTTAGCGCTGCTGCTCGTGCGGCTGCTGCTCAAAAAAGCGCCGAAGAAGTACAGTTACGCGCTCTGGTCGGTCGCGCTGTTTCGGCTTATCTGCCCGTTCTCCTTTTCGGCGGCGTTCAGCCTGTTTCAGACGAAGCTGTTCGATATGCCGCAGAGCGGCGCGGCGATTTCTTATGTCCCCGAAAACATCGCCGCGGCGGACATTCCGGCAATTTCAACCGGCATACCGGCGGTCAATGCCGTTTTAAGCGACACGCTTCCGGCGGCAACAGAGACCGCGAGCGTCAATCCCATGGAAATCCTGATTTTCATCGGAGCCGCGCTCTGGCTTACGGGCATCGCCGCGCTGATTGTCTACAACATCGTTTCATTTGTGCGTTTGAAGCGCCGCCTCATGACCGCCGTCCGGCTAGAGGGCAATGTTTTCGAGTCGGACAATATCCGCTCGCCGTTCATTTTGGGGTTTTTAAGACCGAAAATCTATATCCCGTTCGGCTTAAGCGAACAGGAGCGCGCCTATATTCTGCGGCACGAACGGATTCACCTGAAACGAAAAGACCATTTCATCAAGCTTTTAGGGCTTGCCATTCTGGTTCTGCACTGGTTCAATCCGCTCGTCTGGCTCGCCTTTTCGCTGATGCAGAAGGACATGGAGATGAGCTGCGACGAAAAGGTACTGTCCGAAACAAACGGCATCGCCGCCGACTACGGCACATCGCTGTTATCCTTTGCGGCTAACAGGCGCTTTTTAACCGCCAGCCCCCTCGCCTTCGGCGAGAACGCCATCCGCGGACGCGTTAAAAACATCCTGCGCTTTCGTAAGCCGCGGCGGTGGATTGCCGCCGTCGCCGCGCTGCTCTGCGTCGCGGTCGCCGCTGCCTGCGCGGCCAATCCGGCAAAAGATGAAGCGAACACGGACGGTAACTATAAACTGACCGTCACAGTCAACGGAGAGACTGTGTCAGCCTCAGCCGATTTTCAAAAGGTGTTTGTCTGGAATATGCCGTCATCCTCCCTGAAAGAATTTACCGTTTCTTCAAAGTTCGACAGCCACAGCGGCGAAGCCAGCTGGTCATATGAAAATGGAAGCAGATTTCATATCGGTGAAAACAGTCTGGAATTCACTGTGGCGGCGCCGGACTCCACAGAGTGGAAGTATATACTTATTGTCGGGAAATACGACGATAACGGCATTACGGCTAATGAGATATATAAAAAATCCGTTTCTCAAAGCGGCGCCGACACTACCTATATCGATACGGTTCTGATTCCGGAATCGATAAAGGCTGATGTCATGGTGTATACCGCCAAATCGTATTACACCGACCGGACAGAACAACACACTTTTCGGCTTAAAAAGCAAAACGGCGCGTGGCTGGTCGATGATTTTACCTCTCCGACGCGCGCGGCTGAGAGCGGCTCACCGCCAACCGATGCCGCCATAACCGTCGACGAGCTCTGTAAAACGTACGCTTTCCATAAAGAGATCTATATGAACGCTCAAAGCGCAGCCGTAACGCCTTACGATTATCAGATATGGTTTACCGTTTCTAAGGATGCGCTTGTTATCACAGATAAAAACGGTAATCGGGAAGAGTATTCTTGGAAATTGAAAAAGA
>CAYYFY010000238.1:3293-4069 GCA_964471035.1 uncultured Eubacteriales bacterium | reverse complement strand
TCCGCCCCCGCAACTACTAAGCCCTAGGCGAGCGAAGGCGCTTTTCGGGGCGTCTTTCGCCAACGTCCAGCCGCATTCCGGCTCGCAGGCGAACTTCGCCGCCTATTTCGCGCTGCTCTCCCCGGGCGACACCGTGCTCGGCATGAGCCTTGACGCGGGCGGCCACCTGACGCACGGCTCGCCGGTCAACGTCAGCGGCAAGTATTTCAATTTCGCCTCCTACGGCGTCGACGCCGACGGATATCTCGATTATGAGCAGCTTGAGCAGAAGGCGCGCGAGCTGAACCCTAAAATGATCGTCGCGGGCGCGTCGGCATATCCGCGTTTCATTGACTTCGAACGCATCGCACGCATCGCCAAAGAGAACGGCGCGCTGTTCATGGTCGATATGGCGCACATCGCCGGACTCGTCGCCGCGGGCGTGCATCCGTCGCCGGTGCCCTTTGCCGACGTCGTCACCACCACCACCCATAAGACTCTGCGCGGTCCCAGAGGCGGATTGATCCTCACAAACAGCGAGGAGATCGCTCTGAAAGTCAACAAGTCCATTTTCCCGGGTATTCAGGGCGGTCCGCTGATGCACATCATCGCCGCCAAGGCCGTCTGCCTCGGCGAGGCGCTGCAGCCTTCATTCAAGGAGTACGGGAAAAAAGTCATTAAGAACTGCAAGGCGTTTGAAAAGGCGCTGAAGGCGCAAAACATCGACATTGTTTCGGGCGGGTCGGACAATCACCTGATGCTCCTCGACCTGCGCTCTTTGGGCGTGACGGGCAAAG
>CAYYFY010000238.1:0-3283 GCA_964471035.1 uncultured Eubacteriales bacterium | reverse complement strand
CTTGAGATAAGGCTCGACGAGGTCTACATCACCGTCAATAAAAACGCCATCCCCAACGACCCGCAGAAGGTGTTTGTCACCAGCGGCGTGCGTGTGGGCACTCCGGCGGTCACGACCAGAGGCTTTGGCGAGGACGAGATGGTGAAAATCGCGGCGTTTATTAAGCTTGCCGCGTCCGACTTCCCGAACAGCGCCGACCATATTCGCGCCGAGGTCACAAAAATTTGCGACAAATACCCGATATATAACTGAAAAGCATTTAATCCGGCTTTAAAAAGCCGGATATTTTTATTACAATTCTTTAACAAATATTGACAAAATATCAAAATGTGATAAAGTAAAATTTAGATTCTATATATAACAGGAGGGAATATTATGTCCGTAAAAAAAGCGATAACCGTCATTCTTGTTTTTGTGCTGTGCCTTGGTGTTATGCCGTTTTCCGCCGCCGCTTTGACCAGCGGCGCGCTGAAGTACAGCATCACCGCCGACTACGGTCTTTTTGGGGTTGAGATTACCGGCTGCGACAAGAACGCAGAAGGGGATCTTATTATTCCGGATACCCTCGGCGGCCTGCCGGTACTCGGCATCGCCGACGAAGCTTTTGTCGGCTGCGCCAAGCTTAAAAGCATCACCTTCCCGCTGGCGATAGACATGCTGGGACCGTATATGTTTAAGGGCTGCACATCTCTTGAAGCCGTCAACGTCCATAAGGACAGCGAATATTTCGCGAGCATTGACGGGGTCCTCTTCGATAAGGATTATTTTTCCATTTACTTTATATTTGAGCATATGAACGGGCTTCCCGTCATTGCCGAAGAGTACGCGGGCTTGGGGCTGCTCTTCTGCCCCGTGGGCAAAACGGGCGCCTATACGGTACCCGACGGGGTAAAATATGTGGAAGAGGGAGCGTTTAACGGCTGCGCCAAACTTACACAAATCACAATCCCCGCCTCGCTTTTATATATCGAGGATATGGCGTTCGCGGGCTGCCAATCGATTATGGATTACGTTGTCGCTGAAGATAACGCGTACTACAGCAGCTCTGACGGGGTGCTGTTCGATAAGAAAGCGGAGGAACTGCTGCGCTTTCCGCAGAGCAGAGTCGGCGCGGTGACGGTGCCTGCCGGTACAAAAATCCTGAACGGGGGATCGTTTAATGACTGCGCGGCGGTAACGTCGGTAGCGCTGCCGGACAGCGCTATTGGAGTGGAAAACAATGCCTTTATCGGCTGTACGGCGCTGACAGCCTTTTCGGTCAGTGGGAGTAATCCCCTGTACAGCGCCGTCGGCGGCGTACTGTTCAATAAGGACGCCGATGAGGTGGTGTGCTGTCCCGTAGGGTATGCGGGGGACTATACGGTGCCTGCCGGCGTGACCATAATCGGCGATGGGGCTTTTTATGGCTGCACGGGGCTTACGGGCGTCACGCTGCCGGACGGTCTTAAGGACATCGGCACAGGCGCGTTTTCATCCTGCGCCAATCTGACGGAATTCGCGATTCCGGCGGGAATCACCGAAATCAATCCTTCCGCTTTCTCAGATTGCGTGAAGCTTCAAAGCGTGACGATACCGGAAGGCGTAAAAACGATTTGGAGCGGCGCCTTTGACGGCTGTACGGCTCTTTCCTCCGTCGTCTATCCCGACAGCGTTACACAGGTCGGCGCAGATACGCTTAACAAAACGGCTTATTATCAAAATGCACTCAATTGGGAAGCTGATGGTCTGTATAATAACAAATGTATGATCGCCGCTCCCGCTGCGCTTAACGCAAGCCTGACCGTCAAGAGCGGTACGGTCTGTATCGCCGCTAACGCTTGCTATAAAAGCGGCGTAACGGCTCTCACGGTACCCGACAGCGTCGTAAATATTGGTGAAGACGCGTTTGATGGCTGTGAAAAGCTCGCGTCGGTCACTCTGTCCAATAATCTGAAGACTCTCGGCTCCGGCGCGTTTTGGGGCTGCATGAAGCTGAATAGCATCACACTTCCCGACGGGATCACCGAGATCGGTTACGGAGCCCTTTTCGATACGGCTTACTCAAATGATACGGCAAACTGGAAAAACGGTATACTGTATTGCGGCGATTACCTCGTCGATACAGATATGGAGCTTTCCGAACACGCCGAAATAAAAGACGGGACTGTGCTGCTTGCCAACTACGTTTTCGGCGACACTTATATCACCGGCGTCACGATCCCCGGCAGCGTCCGCTATATAGGCACGGATGCGTTTGACAGCTGCGAAGACCTCACGTCCGTCATCATGGGAGAGGGCATTATGAGCATCGGCGGCTGGGCGTTCACTAACTGCGGCTCCCTGCGTTTTGTCCGCGTTCCTGCCAGCGTCACGCAGATCGGCCCGTACGCGTTCGGCTTTGAATATGATTTTCCGGATTTTCCGGAATTCCCGGATATTCCGGATTCCGTAAATACCGCGAAAACTGTGAAAGCCACGAAAGCCACGAAAGCCGCGGTTTTCATGGATTACGACTATGAAGATATGTACAAGGTCGTTGACGGCTTTAACTTAGGCTGCTACGCGGACAGCGCGGCCTATGGCTACGCCCTTGAATATAAGGTTCCCTACACGCTTATCACGCCGGGCAGCGGGCTGGAGCTTATTGATAAAAATAACTTCCTCGTTGACAGAGAAGACGGTCAGTTGATCTCAGCGGCGAACGGTCTGACCGTCGCAGAGCTTTTAGGACGCCTGAACGCCGGAAATGTCGTCGTCGCAGACGCCGCGGGCAAGACGCTCCCCATGACGGGCATCGTCGGGACGGGCTGCGAGATACGGCTCATGGACGGCGAAACGGTCAAGGATAAGCTGACGGCTGTCATTCTGGGCGATACCGACGGCAACGGCAAGGTGCAGATTCCGGACGCACGGCAGACACTAAGAGCGGCGGCGAAACTCGAGCCTTTTACAACCGCCGCGCAGATGAGAGCCGCCGACGTCACAGGCTCTGACGGCGCCGTTAATGTGGAGGACGCCCGACTTATCTTGCGCGCCGCGGCGGGGCTGACGAAGATTAAGTTACCGCAAGGATAAAAAGAACCTGCGCCGCCGGAAGGCGGCGCGGTTTCTTTTAAATGGTAAATTGGAAATGGCAAATTTCGGGGGCTTCGCCCGATTTTAATGAATAATGAAACCGCTTGCGCTAATGAATAATGAATAATTTCGGGAGGGCTTCGAAGTGTTTCTGCGAAACGTGAAGTGTGCTGTCGCACGTGAAGTGTTCTGCGGAACGTGAAGTGTTCTGCGGAACGTGAAGTGTTCT
>CAYYFY010000237.1:0-4087 GCA_964471035.1 uncultured Eubacteriales bacterium | reverse complement strand
GATGTCGTGACCGCCGCCGAGGAAAACGGCGTGCGGATTTTGACTTTCCTCCCCGCTTTTCTGTCAGCAACCGATTTAATACAACGGATACGCGACAATCTTCCCACAGAAAATCCCTACACGGGCGACCGCGGATTTGTTCTCGGTGATATAAAATCCGGCAAAATCGGTATGGACGATTTTATCTCCCAGCTCAATAACGACGAGCTTGAGGCGCTCACACGCGGGGACTTTATCATGGACAGCCCCTTAGGCACAAAGGGTAACGCCGGCGTGCTCGGCGGCGTGCTAGAATCCCTGCGTAAGAAGGGCATACCGTCGGTCACGACAACCGACGGACCGTCGGGTATCCGGTTATTCAGCAGCTGCTCGCTGATTCCCATCGGCACGCTGCTCGCGTGTACATTCGATACCGATTTTATCGAATCGCTCTTCACGAAGGTCGGGCAGGAGATGAAAGATAGGGGCTCGGATATTCTCCTCGCCCCGGGGATGAACATCCACAGGAACCCGTTGTGCGGACGTAATTTTGAATACTATTCCGAAGACCCTCTGCTCACCGGCAAGATCGCCGCCGCCGCGGTCAGAGGGATTCAGAAAGCGGGCGTTTCGGCCTGCCCTAAACACTACGCCTGCAACAATCAGGAGTATAACCGCAACCACAACGATTCGCGCCTGACAGAACGCGCGCTGCGGCAAATCTATCTCAAGGGCTTTGAAATCTGCGTTAAGGAAGCCTCCCCGAAGTGGATTATGACCTCCTACAACAAGATTAACGGCGTCTGGGGACACTACCATTACGACCTGTGTACGACAATCCTGCGCGGCGAGTGGGGCTTTGAGGGCGCCGTCATGACCGACTGGTGGATGAGAAAAAGCAGCAGCCCCGAGTTCCCCTCTTTGCGCGATAACGCCTACCGCGTGCGCGCCGGCGTCGATGTGCTGATGCCCGGCGGAAGAAGAATCGGCAAAAAGGAACCGGACGGGACGCTTTTAGAAACGCTCGGCAAACCGGACGGCATCACGCTTGGCGAGCTCCAGCGCGCGGCGCGTAATGTATTGAATTTTATAAAATTCTAAAAAATAATTTGATTTTTCAGGAAGTTGTGATATATTAAGGAATAAGTGAAAGGGTGGATTTTGATGGTAAACGATTTCCCGCGCACCGACGTCGGCGGCATCTCTCTCCCGCGTATGATTATCGGCACCAACTGGATGATGGGGTATAGCCATAAAACCCGCTCAGCCGACACGTATATCAGTAATAATAATAAGAACCCGCAGGCGATTTGCGCCATTATCGAAGCGTTTCTGGAAAAAGGCGTCGACGCCGTGATGGGGGGCGTTTCGGGCAGTCAGGAGCTTGCCGACGGCATCAAGCTTGCCGAGGATAAAACGGGGAAGCGGATTATACGCATCGATACTCCCGTTTTGAATGTTATGGACAACGCACAGGCCCGCCGCGAAGCCGAAAAGACCATCGTGCGCTGTCAGCAAGCCAGTGTGGATATTTGTATGCCGCATCATACCTGCGTAGAGCGGCTTGTCAACAAGCAAACACAGACCATTGACCGCCTGCCGGACTATCTGAGCATGATACGCGACTGCGGCATGGTGCCGGGGCTGAGCGCCCATATGCCCGAGGTCATCGTTTATTCCGATAAAAATGAATATGATGTGGAAACCTACATACAGATTTTTAACTGCATGGGCTTTTTGATGCAGGTAGAGGTCGAATATGTGTATTCCGTCATTATCGGCGCGAAAAAACCCGTCATGGTTATCAAGTCAATGGCCGCGGGGCGCGTCAGCCCGTTTGTCGGCTTAACCTTTAACTACTCCGTCCTGCGCGACAGGGACATGGTCACCGTCGGCTGCTTTTCCCCCGACGAAGCCCGCGAGGATATGGAAATCGCCTTAGCCGCCATCGAGCGCCGTCACCCGACCATCGAAGGACGCTCTAGCTTTAGCAAAACCTCCATCATGAAGGATATGTGATTGTTCTTACTCCAGCGCAAACTCTAAAAAGCTTTTAACGTGTCTGTTCCAGAATTCCCATTCGTGCGTACCGTCCTCGAATACGCAGTGAATGGGAATATTCAATTCGTCGGCGCGTTCTTTGAAGTTGTAATTGGTGACCAGCAGATTGTCCTGAAGCCCGCAGGCGAGGTACATCTTTAAGTCCTTATCCTTTTCGGCGTCCAGCAGCGCGACAGGGTTTAAGGGCGAATGGTCGATGTCCTGTAAAGCTTCGGCCAAAAACGGGAACTCGTTTCGCATATCGTCGTTGATGATAAAAATCATTGGTCCCAAGTCCAGAACGCCCGAGAACATCCCGACGGCAAAATACCGCTCCGGATAGGTCAGCGCGGCCTTTGCCGCGCCCATGCCCCCCATCGAAAGTCCGGCTACAAAATTGTCCTCGCGTTTGCGCGACAAACCGAAAACAAATTCAAGATAGCGCGGCAGCTCCTCGGTGACATGGGTGAAATAGTTCTGTCCTAAGACGTTGTCGCAGTACATACTGCGCCCGACGCTGGGCATGACGACGACGATTCCGTACTTTCCGGCATACTGCTCGATTCTGGAGTGGCGCAGCCACGCCGTGCCGTCGTCGGAGAGTCCGTGCAGCAGCCAGAGCACCTTGCGCTCGGACAGCGGCTTTTCGCCGATGCGTACCGCGTCGGGCAGCGCGATCGTTATGAGCGTGTTCATTTTCAGTTCTTTTGAGCAGAAGTCTAAAGTAAGGATAGCCATTTTTTATACCTCATTCCTGTCCAATCGGCGCGGCATCAAAATCTCCTCCGTGTTCGGCTTCGTCAAATTTCAGAAAACGCGAGAAAAAGACGGCGACAATAAACAGCGCGATCGGGAACAGCACCGTCAGAAAACGCGCGGCGGAATCGGGTTTTGCGCCGGTGTTGTTACCGTCCACAAAACCGTAGACCGTATCGACCAAAAAGTATCCGAGAGCGGTAAACAGACCGCTCGACTTGTTGAGTACGCCGATGAGGCTCGAATAGGTACCCTCGCGCTGTATGCCGTACTTTTTAGCGTCCTCGTCGAGGATGCGCGCGGCGACGACGTCCATTGTCGCCGAAACGCCCGCCACGCCAAACCCGATCGGCAAAAGCGCGATGACGGCAAAGACCAGCGTCTTTGTAAAGTACAGCGGGATCATACACACGGCGATAATCATAAACGAAAGCCGCCACGCGGGCATCAGCTTCAGCTTGCGAATGATCTTGACCCAAAACGGAATAAAGAGCACCACGCTGAAAATGGCGGTACCGAGAAGGATGGTGGTTTTGGAGTCGTCAACCTTGAGATAATACTTGACATAGAAAGGAACGCCCGCCTGAATCAGCGCGAACGCCGCCGAGAACGCGGCGTTGGCGATACCGTATATCCAGAACTTCGGATTGACGAGCACCGCCTTAAGGCTTCCGAGGATTTCGGGCTTGGGTTTTTCCATCGCCGAAAAATCCTCATGAGCCGAAAGCGTCATATACCAGATAACCGCGATGGCAAGAAGCCCGTAAATGATAGCCGTATAGCGATAACCGGAGGTCACATTATTTTCGGAGCCGAGCTTGCCGACAATAACCGGCGTCAGCGCGATGCTCAAAACCATGGCGATAAACTGGAACGCCTGCCGCATGGCGTTGGTCTTTGCCCTTATTTGTCTGTCCTTAAAAAGCTCAGGGAACAGCGCGCCGTAGTTTGAGTTGATTAAAGAGTCGAGCGTACCGGTTAAAATATACATGACCATCGCGTAGAAATAGACCGTTTGCGCCGACAGCCGCGTCGGCGGACTGAAGAAAAGAACAAAGCACATGACGAGCAGCACCGAGCCGCAAATCAGCCACGGACGGCGGCGTCCCCATTTGGTGCGCGTACGGTCTGACAAAAAGCCGTAAGCCGGATTGTCGATGGCATCGACAAATGTATAGATGAGCTGGATAAACGCGAACTGTTTCGTCGTCACCTTGGCGAGCGTGTCGATATAGTACTTCGCCGCGTATGTTTTAAACATATTGATCGGAATCGACGTGCCGAACATACCGATCGCGTAGCTGATGGGTTT
>CAYYFY010000236.1:0-4099 GCA_964471035.1 uncultured Eubacteriales bacterium | reverse complement strand
TTAAGACCCATCCCCATTTCCGTAACTACCGTCGTTACGCCTTCTACTCTCTTGATCTTAACGTTGCCTTTGAACGCTTTTGTCGTATTGATCGCTTTGTTGTAGAGCGTCGCGGCTTCGGCGTTGGTTTTCGGTCCATCAGCCGGTTTTACCGTGGTGGCAGTGCCGCCGGACTGCTGCGCGGTGGTGCCCGCCGTGTTGGTTCCGCCGGATGTCGTCGTACCGGCTGTTCCGGAAGCCGTTGTGCCGACAGTTCCGGAAGCCGTTGTGTCAACCACTGTTCCGGCTACGTCAGTATTGGGGGGCTGCGTATCGCCGCCGACCGATGTACCGGTATTGCCCGCGGTGGTGGTGCTCACGACTCCTGTACCTGTACCGCTGTAAACGACCGTGCCGACCTTAATCAGCGACAAGGCGGTTATGGATACGATATTTGTCGTGACAATGGTTATAACAAGAGAAAGAATTAAAAACATAGCGATAATCTTGTACATCTTGTTGCCTTCTTGCATATGGTTACCCTCCTTATTTTCCCGCCGAACCACGATTACAGCGGCTTACTCAATGATTGTATCATATATATTTGAAAAAGGGAATAGTTTTTTTGCAAAATCTTACGCAAAACGCCCTGATAACGCTTCCTTTTTATACATTTTGTGTCGCTTGTTGCGTTTAGTATCCATTATACTATGTTTTTCGGAAATATGAATGATAACAAAAACCGGAAAATACGATACAATAATAGAAGATATAAGGAGGGTTATTAACCATGTCAGAAACAGATGCCTCGTGCGATTCTACGTTCAGACAGAGCGAGAAAATTGAGGCGCTCAACGTGGCGAGCGAGGGCTTTAAGCATGAAATCAGCGCGCTCGGACGCCGCCTCGACGACTGTGAAAGGGAATCGCGCTCCATAGCGCAGCTGGCGCACTCCGTCGATAAGCTGGCGCTCAATATGGAGAGGATGCTCGCCGAGCAGACCGCGCAGGGCGTACGCCTCGCGCATCTGGAATCGGAACCGGCGGAAAATTATAAATATTATAAGAAACTGATTGCCGGCTGTTTGATCTCGGGCGTGCTGTGCGGAGTGCTTGGAGCATTGTTATCTCTTATTTTTTAATTGGGCGAAACCATAAACTTATTTACAACATGGAGGCGGCTTCTGCGTCAAGAAAAACGGAGATGTGAGCGTGGCGTTGCAAAATCGACGCCGGAAGTCTGGGGGTGATGTCGCCCTTGATCATATCCCGAACGACCTGCGCCTTTTTGCTGCCGGTGGCGATAAGGACGATATTGCGCGCCCGACAGATGACGCTCACGCCCATCGTCAGCGCGTACTGAGGCACCTTGCCGTCTTCAAAATAAATTTTATTGGCCTCCTGCGTGCTTTTGGATATCTTGACCTTATAGCTGCCGCCGGGGAACAGGTCAGCCGGTTCGTTAAAGCCGATATGCCCGTTGTTGCCGATGCCGAGAATCTGCAGATCGATGCCGCCTTTTTCGGTTATCAGCGCGTCGTACGCCTTGCATTCGGCGTCGGGGTCTAAGGCGTTGCCGTCGAGAAAATGGGTATTCTCCGCCTTTACGTCGATATGGTCGAAGAGCATTTCGCGCATAAAGGTGTAAAAGCTGTTTTTGTCCTCCCTCGCAAGCGCGCAGTATTCGTCGAGATTAAAGGTAGTGATGTCCGAAAAGCTGATCTCCTTATTATTATACCGCTTGATCAGCGCCTGGTATGTAGGGATCGGGGTCGCCCCCGTGGCAAACCCGATGGCTGAATCCGGTTTTTTTTCGATTTGGTCGGCGATGAGCTTTGCCACCTCCTCGCCGATTTGCTCCTTGGTGTCGAGAATTTTGATAATCATCCCACTCACTCCTCCGGTTTCGATAGTTTCCGCACGATGGCGATCGGCGTCTGTTCGCGCCCCTGACCGAGCGGATTGTCGTCGAATATCGCCTTGCACAGGTCTACTGTCAGATATTTATCCGATACCCCGAGCACTTCCCTGCCCAGATCGTTGGCGTCCATGACGGCCACCATACAGCCGGTATACGCCATCAGCTCCTTGGCGACCGCGTCGGGATGGAGAGGTGCCAGCTTCGCGGCGTGGTTATACGGCGGCAGCGTACAGTCGCAGGGACCGTCGATGGCGCGCGCCTTTTCTCCGGCGATCTTATAGAACACGCCTCGTACGCCGAACGGCTTTGTCACCGCCGAACAAAAAGCGGCAAGGAGTATTTTCGGCACGCCGACATCTTTGAGCGCCAGCTCCATCGTCCACGGGCTGCCGAGCCCGATGCCATAGGGGGTCTTGACGACGAACCGGCAGAGCAGCTTCGCTAGTTTTCGCGGCTTGATGTCGTCGATGTCGAAAGCGCGCCCCTGGCTGATGGCGACGATTTTTTCACTGATAAAGATCATATCCCCGTCCAATAGGTGCGGACGGACATAGTCGTCCATCATTTTTTTCAGGTTGTCGCCCTTCATGACGACGTGCGTTTTGACGGGATAGCGCAGAAAATCGCCGTAGGGCGTGGATATTTCCAGTTTTTTGTTCTCGTTGGGAGCTAAGTCCATTTTTTTCTCTTTCCTTATTTTAGTTTATTCTTTAGCCTTTGTTTCGGTTGCTATTTTATACAATTCCGCAAAAATCTCAGCGGTTCTATGCGCGGTCTTCGGGCCCAGAGAATTGGTTTCCTCATAATGATTGCGATCTAACCGATCCCTGCCGCGGTTGAGATACGGAACATTCGGATCGAGTAAAAAGTCGTTGGGCGGGATGATATACCCGACCTCGTCGTTGGCAAGACCAAAAATCAGCAGGTCTTTGTCGCCGCAAATATCGCTGAGCGTCGGCGGATTGATTTCTCCTCCCTGACCGGTGCCGCTCTCTTCTGCGCTTAAGTATCCGCCGAAAGCAAGCTCCGGAAAAAGCTCGCCCGGGAGCAACACGATTTTCAGACCGTCTAGCTCCATATACGTCATCTCGGATTTGAGGGCGAATTTCAGCGGCGCGTTCTTGTCAACATACTTATCGACCTTGAGGATACCGACGGTTGCCGCCAGCATCAGCACGGAATTGTCCGCCTCATAGAAAAACTCCTGCGTCGCCGTGTTGATAACCGGTTTCAGCTTTCTTTCGTTGTCGATCGAAAGCGCGTAGTCGGCGAGCTTCTCGCCGATCCGCTTGGTTGAGGTCGGCTTATCGACGTCGTCGTAGGTGTGCATACTGATCATGCCGCCGATGGCGCCGACCGCGTAAATAGTCTCGGCTCCGGTTTTCTCATAAATTTTCCGGCGTAAGAATCCCGGGAAATCGGCGCTGACAAGCTTGTTTGAACTTGACAGCGATTCGGAATGCGCGGCGAAGTTGATAAAATACACCTCGCGGCTCTTATCCTTCGGGACAAAGCGAAAGCGCGTCAGCACATCGGAGTAGACGACCGGCGTCCGGTGATCCTTCTGCATTTCGGGCACATGGACGCTGCCTAAGTACAAATCGCCCTCGCGCCGGTCGGCGTAAGCCTTGCGGACAGCCGAGCGCACGCCCGCGGCGACGACCTGCATATAATATTTGTCCCTGCCCGTCAGCGGGAGCGGTCCCCAGATGCCCATGGTGTCGATACCGGCATGGCTGTGCGTGCTCATGATGTGGATGCCGCGGCAGCCCGTTTCGGCGACGAAATCGGACAGCGAATCGCGGATGGCCTGCACATCCTTATTCAGCATACCGACGTCGTCAATCGAGACAAAGACGATACCGCTGCGACCGCTGTTGTCGTCAACCCACAGCGCGTGGGCAAGCGGCGCGTCGAGCACGCCGATGGCAGGCTTGTTGATGACGTAACCGGCGATATAGTAACGGCGCTTCAACAGATCGTCCGGCAGGATTTCGGTCTTACCAAACCCCACGGTAAAATATGGGCTCGGCGGTTTGTTTGTATAATCAAATACCGCCTTTTTCGGCTCGTACGCCGCTTTCGACTGCGGCAAAAGCTTTGAACCATACAAAAAACCGTTCCTGATAAGCTGCGACGCGGCTTTACCGAAACCCATCATGAATCACCGTCCTTTAATTGAATTAAGATAATTTTACCA